>JAISNF010000507.1 GCA_031276415.1 Planctomycetaceae bacterium | reverse complement strand
CAAACAAAACAACCTCAGTAGCAAAAAATCATAAAAAAACCGACCTCATTACCTCATAAAAAAATAATCATAATGAGGTTCGGTATTGGGTGGCATTCATTGCTACTGAGGTTTTTTTGGTGAATCGTTTTGTTAGAAAAATTAGGTTGAAATGAGGTTATCGAAAATGAACACAAAACCATTGAGGTAATTCTATGGAATAGTTATAAATTCAGCCGTGAACGGTTACAAAAAAACTAAAGTCTAACGGATGAGGAGGGATTCGAACCCCCGGAGCCTTGCGACTCGCCGGTTTTCAAGACCGGTCCCTTAGACCACTCGGGCACCCATCCAAAACAGTTTTGAACTCAATATTCAAAATAAAACCATTGTCAAATCGTTAATAATAAAGTTTTGTCAATAATAAAGTTTTATTTTAATAAACAATCCAATACCGTCAATAATGATTATCACTCAATATTCCCAACCCTTTCGGAATTCCGGTTTAATTGCGTTTTGCACTTCAGAGCAATTTTTGGCAATCATTTTTTCTGCGTCCCATTCAAAAGTTTTATGACCGGCTTTGAACGCCGTGTTGCCCAAAATTGCAGTTTCCGCCATTGGTCCCGAATACGAAAAATGACATGTTGCCGGTTTTTGTCCTTTGCAAGCGTTGATCCACTCAAGATGAAATCCGGGCGAATCCGGTATTGTTTTTTGTGGATACTCAAAATCTTCAAAATCAGACTCCGGCAACAAAATATGTCTGTCAAATCCGGTAAGAATCATTCCTTTTGTACCAACAAATAAGTTGTTTGGATTAACATTTTGTTGCTCTTTATTTTTTGCCGGCGTTTTTATTTTGTATTTTTCGAAACACGCCGGCGTTTTCGTATGCGACCAAAACAATTTCACCGGCGGTAACTTGCCCCGCGCCGGAAAATCATAAACAATATCCATTGACTTAGGAGTCCGTTCCGAATCAATTTCGGGTCCGTTTGCGGAAACTTTGGTCGGATATTTCAGGTCAAGAGCCCAATACGGCAAATCCAAAATGTGACACGCCCAGTTGCCGGTTTCACCTGTACCAAAATCCCACCAAAACCGCCAACTATAAGGAACAAAAGTTGATTTATCGCCGTTTGTTACAAATTTCCAATCCGTTGGACAAGGACCAAGCCAAATATCCCATTTGAGCGAATCTGGCGGTTCGCCGATTCCATCCGGTTTCGCCGGCATTCCACGATCACCGCCAATCCATGAATAAACTTCCGTAACATCTCCAATCGCTCCGCTTTTAATAAGTTCCACCACGCGTGCCATATTTTTGTGGGCGTGACGTTGACAGCCGAGTTGTGTTGCGACTTTCATTTGTTCCGCTTCCTTCGTAATCGTGCGTATTTCAGCCACCGAATGTGCAAGCGGTTTTTCACAATAAACATGTTTACCGGAGCGAATCGCACGAATAACCGGATGATAATGCGTATGATCAGGAGTACTTACCGTAACAGCATCAATTGATTTTTCCAGTTTGTCAAACAGGACTCTGAAATCATAAAATTTTTGAGATTTTGGAAACCGCTCATAAGCCTTACCCGCACGAACATCATCAACATCACAAAGCGCAACAACATTGATAAGATTCGTTTTTGCTGCGATATTATCGAGTTGAAATTTACCTTGCCCACCGAGTCCGATGAACGCAACAGACAATTTTTCGTTGGGCGATTGTCCATGCGTAAGAATACCGCTTGGCAGGAATAAAATACCGGCACCGGCAACAGCGGAGGCTTTGAGCAATTGGCGACGATTCATTTTTGTTTTTGAACAATTTGAATTATTTGACATTTTTTTAAATGGGTTAGATGGTGATTGGGTTATGGAAATGTTTGTTGTTACTGTAAGAGAGAACTGTCTATGTTCGTAGGGGTTATTTAATTTACGGTTACAAACTTTCAGTGAATTTACGTAAACGGTTAAAATTTTTGTTGAATAGTTGTCAAATATTTTACGTACTTAACTCTTTAACTTAATGACCGCAACAGGCACAACCTGTTGTTTTTGGGAAGTTTGGGTTTTCAATTGAAAAACCGCGACCGGAACCCGTATCAATAAAATCAATTTCCGTACCGTCAAAATGCGGATCATATTTTTTGAGAGTTGCCAATTTTACGCCGTTCCATTCATATTTTGTATCATTGATTTCATCGAAAACGTTATCGAAATTGAGTGCGTATTGCATTCCGCTGCAACCGCCGCCCAAAATGGCGATTCGTAAAAATGTCTCAACGCCAAGATTTTGGGTTTCCATGATTTTTTTAACTTCTTCAGAAGCCGCTAATGTCATTGTAATAGACATGAGAGTATTTCCTTTCGGGATATTTGGGGGATTGGTGATAAATATTGTTGCTTAATGTTGTTTTTAACCGGACAGCAAACGAGATGTCAGATTTTCCAGACAACAAAGTTTTTCAGGACAGCCAAACAATGAGTTGTCAATTATCTAAGCAACGAATTGTCAATTATCCCAATCAAACGCTTATTCGTCAAGCCCATCCTATTTTTTGCGCGGCATAAATGGTAATTGCCTATTATCTTCGCCAAAGAAGATATAGCAAAAAGAAGTGCGTCCGCAGATGACGCTGATAAACGCAGATTATTTTTAAAATTTCAATAGTAATTTGTGGTAATCCCCAAAAGTAGGCAACCGTTCGACTGAATGGTTTTCGCCCATGCTTGCGCCGGTTGATGTTGTTTTGATTTCCGTCCGAAAACAGGGGCAACTGTCGGCGAGTACGCCGACCAATGGTGGGTGAAAGCCTTTCGGCGAAACATTGGCTACCTTTTGAATTTGGAATCATCAGGTAGGCGTCCCTTCGCCGAAGGGACGCAACGGTTGATCTGGAACGAAAACAATATCAAGTTGGCGAGTACGCTTCACTACATTATTTTGTCGATAAGTCAAAATCGAAAACATTTTTTTATTCAATGTTTTGCGGTAAATTTCTTAACTGTAAAGTCGAATGTATGTTTTCCAGATGTTACCTCACAAGTGAGCGGTGTTGTGTTCCGGTCAGTAAACGTGAGGTCAATTGATGAAATAAATTTTTCGTTTACAACATTTCCTGCACCAATTACAAAGACCTTGTAATTTCCCGGCGGTAACCCATCTTTTTGAGATATTGAACCGAGTTGGTAAGTTCCATCTGACTGAATAGTTCCTTCTGCTTGAAACGTGTCAGTTGTAAAAACGACCGTTCCGAGAGTTAAGGGAGAGCCATCTTCTTCGAATGTCACTTTACCGCCAAAAGAAATATGTCCGCTTCCGCAACCGGAAAATAACATACAAAGAAATACTAAAAAAATATTTAATGTAAATTTCATAATAAAATAAATTAGGGTTAAAATTGAGGAATTGTATTACCATCATCTACATTACCAAGCCAGGAGAGTATCGAATTGTTACCGGTTGGTACTGAATTGGCAATTGCCCGAACAGTACCATCGCCAAAAAGAAAATTGGTAGTTCCCGGATGAATTCCTCCCCAGAATCCATGATCTGTTTCTTGTTGATTTACACCAAAACCGGGCAAATCTTCTTGGTTTGGTTCTTTGGCAATACGGGCATTATGAGATCGGGCAACAGCATAAGTATTGAGTGATCCCATACTTAGCAAAGAACAATCACCATATCGATAACGGGATGATCCATATCCTGTATTACAGGCATTCAAAGCATCTCGTCCAATCCATTTTTCTCCGATAATAATTTGATTACTTGTTCCATCCGCCATTCGAGCAAACGTATCACGTGGTGTCCAACTGTTTGTTTGAACAGGAATAGCCACACGAAATGGAGTTACTTTGGGGTAGCCCATTGATACGACATCACAGATATAAACCCATGATTTCCAATGAATTGTTGCACCTCCATGGACAAACGCATAATCTCCTTGCGGTCCCCGATATCCGCCATCTCGTCCACCAGTTGCTCCATTTTCGTATGGTTGCGGAATGGACCTTCGTGATGGGCAAAAATAGATTGGAACACTATTGAGACCAGTACGTTCTTCTGGGGTAAGTGTGTTCCAAAAAATACTGGCATCGGGCCAAGTTCGTAAATCCTGCTGTAACTTTGTTGTGAGCAAATTGTAGTTTGCCTGCTGCTCAATGAAAGGATAGAGTAGCCCCCAGAAAGTAATACGGGAAGCATAAGAATCTTCATCCTTTGGGTCAGCAAAACTCTGTGTCCAATCTGCACCTGCACAATTAGGTGGTAAACCGGTCATGGTGTCATGAAAATTATGAACACCAATTCCAAGTTGTTTCAAATGGTTTGAACACTGTGTCCGCCTTGCAGCCTCACGCGCTGCTTGCACTGCGGGTAACAGTAACGCAATTAACACGCCGATAATTGCAATCACTACGAGTAATTCTACCAACGTAAATCCGTGAAAGAGTCGTACTTTCATTTTTGTTCTCCTTAAAATTAGAGATATTGAAATTTAAACAGATTACATAACAAA
>JAISNF010000474.1 GCA_031276415.1 Planctomycetaceae bacterium | reverse complement strand
ATGACAACAACTGCATTTAACATCCTTAACAATGAAAAAGACCCTGAATTTCAGGTATGGTTACACATTCTTAAACATGCACCAACAAAAGCATGGGAACAACCTGTTTTGACATTTATTGAAAGTGTAAAAGAAAAATTGCCAAACGGAAAAACCGGACTATCTGTCCAAAATATAGAACGTTGTAATTACTTCATGTACAATATCGCAAGGTATGTTTACGGCAAAAAATTTGGCGATGATTTATTAGACGGAAAACCAATTAAAAATGAAATGTTAAACGCTACCGCATTAGCGAAACAAGGAAAAATGTATGAACCAAAATTCAAAGTTATCAAAAATTTTGAACTGCCAAAACAATTTGCACATAAACTAAACTGCGGCATTCCTAAACAATTTCAATGGGGCTTTTGCGCTATCGTTGAATTTTCCAGAGATTTCAACAAATTCATCGAAAGAACAACAAACCTAAAACCAAGAAAAACAATTTCCAAGATTCTTGAAACCACTGCTGTGGAACAAATATTTCCTAATAATTGGGAACCGGATACGTCAGACCCATGGCACGAAGTAGTGTACAACAATGAACCAGATGGATGGAACAATATAAAAATTCGTAAATCTCTAAACACAATCGGTAATCTTGTACTGTTAGAACAATCCATTCACAAATACACTAATAAAATCCACAAAGGAAACTTCCTTGCAAAACGAAAAAATCTAAAAACAAGAAAAGATTACAAAGATTCTGTTTTCAATGAATTAATGTTACTGTGTACCGATATGCCTATAGCCCATGAAGTGCCGTGGTCTTATACTTTTTATAAGTATCGGCAAAAATATAGTATAGAAAGACTTACTGATTTCTTTACTGGGTTTAGCAAATGTATATCGCTTTAATCATCGTCTTGTAATTCAGTAGATGTTGCAGTAATTCCCCACCTCTTAAAATCTTTAATCGCCTGTGTCAAATTACCACGACTGCCAATTCGCTTAACACGAAGATTGTTATAATCAACCAAATATTTACGTGCCGACGGAGCCGCCTTTTTCAACTGTTCTAATTCAGGTTTCGTCCTAATTAAATATTGTTCCTCTTCAATAAAATTTTCTTTCCAACGCTCAATTTGACGTGCAAACTCTTTCGCCTTCTTTTTATCCTCAACTCTAAATGTTGCATTAAATACGGATAAAGATGACGAAATACTCATTGATTTATTTGCTTGGTTTTGAATATTTTCAAATGTTGAAATATTCGCTAAATTATTGTTTGTCATAATTTTATAGAATTAAATTAACATGGATATTTACGGGTACCCAGCCAGAAACAACCAACACGTTTTTTCGTTTTACCGGTTTTAGCGTCTTCAATATTGCCCATTAGCGTTGCAAGACAACTATTCGTATCTAAAAGCATTGCCTGTTGCCCAAACATCGTGTTCATCAAAAAAGTGTCTTGGTGAATTGTGTACGATTCACTAGCCCCCCCAGCACTCTCACTGTTGACAATTCCGGCTTGCACCAATCGAAAATGCGCCGTCAACCACGCTTCAATTAACGATAAATGAGACTGACTGTAACCCGCTCCACAACCCGTAGAAACAATAGCATTCCATACCAAAATGTGCGCAGTTGTAATGTAAATTGTCAAATCCTCGCTCAAAGGAATCGACGGATCTACCTGCCTCACTTGTTCAGGAGTTGTATAAAGACCAGGATCAATCATGAAAATAACTGTAATTAAAATTATCGCAAAGGTTCACAAACAGCATCTTGAGCCGGTGAAAATCCTTGATGTGTCGTTGTTGCCGTGTTGTCGTCAGGCACCACCGGAGCATCACGTTGTATCATTTCTAATTGATATGTCACAACATTAGAATCAACACGAACAGGTTTTGAAAATTCAGGGTGGATCCCAGAACCAACAAAAGCCGCAACACCAGCAATCGCTAATCCAGTGACAAGTCTTTCCATAACAATACCTACGTATAAAAAATTAAGGACTATTGGACAAAAACAACGGAAAAACATATCCCAAATATTCCCGTGTACCAAAATCAAGTTTAATCGGACTCCGTTTCGGAAATCCATTTAAATCAGAATACGCAAACGAATCACCACGTTTCACCATCCCATCCAAAACAGAGTAGTCAATCCAAAAACTCCCCATCGGCATATCCCCCACATAAGGACCACTACACCAATTATCACCCCAACTATTCCATATCAAAAACAATTTACGATTACCATTGATCGTTTTTCGACCAATCACCGCCATCGAATGATTCCATGAACCTGACGGTTTACAAACCCCGTCTTTATCACGTGTGCGTGAAAATCCTTGACCACTGCAAACATTGATAGGATAACCGTTACCAATTAAAGACCACGCCTCTTGCGCACTGCTCACACGTGTTACCGAATAGACGTTACGTGGCTTTGCATCCTGTTTCAGTTTTTCTCCAACACCCGTCCGTCCAAATTGCCTGGCTCTGTTAGGATTGTTAATTGTTAAATCCGCCGCTTCGTATTTAAGACAATACAACGTACCTAAAGTCTGAATCGCTTTTGCCGCCCCCGACCCAGTACCGCCATCAGTACCACGCCCTAACATTCCAGCGGCTTCACGCATTAGTCCGTACATCCCGTCCGCCGAATGCATCGTAACAAATTCCTGCGGTTCTTTTTTATTAAACTCTTCAACCGCATTCAATACCGATAAACACGCCGCCGTTGCATTACCAACACAAGAACCAACCTCGCCCTGATGATAGGCTTTTACAACCGGTATTATTTCCGTACCGCCATGACCGTCCGATTGCTTTCTTTGCGTTACCCAATTTTTAACTTCATACTTTTCAAGACACGGAACCAATGCACGATAAAGAAGAGCATCTTCATTCGTATCAAGTTTAATGAGTTCTTCAACTTGTGTACCATAAATCGAAGGAATTGTTTTGACAAATTCTTCAGTCGCTTTCGGATCCGGCGTCCAACCTGTTCCAAAACGCTGAAAACCACGCTGATTGTCCTGCGAAATAACACTCCCGCAAAAAACAAAAATCAACGTAATCGCCAAAACTAACTGTTTA
>JAISNF010000423.1 GCA_031276415.1 Planctomycetaceae bacterium | reverse complement strand
CTTAGTTTAGAAAACATGGACGAGGAAATCAGACGGATTGCCGATTCATACGATCCGCCGCTTGATGAATGGGCGGCAAAGGTTGAATTTGGAATGCGATTGGCGGTTGAGCGGGAGGTTACGGAATTGCGGCGGTTGAAACTGCCGGTTATTGTTTCGCGCAACGGTCAACCTTTTGACCGAAACCCCGATACCAATCCCAACGCCCCGCCATGGAATAATTAAATCAGTTAATAGTTAGTAGTGAATAGTGAATAGTGTCGCAAGCGTACTATTTGCCGAAACGTTTTTAATCCGCTTGTGCCACGATTAACTATTCACTCATAACGATTAACTGAAATATTAACTAAAATTTATTTACAATAAACCATAAGGAGTTGACGATGAACTTGACAGATTATCGAACACAAATGGGCGGACGGATTATTCCGATGTTTTCTGTTTTCCGTGATCCGTTATTTGTTATGCGCGGGGGATTTACGCTGATTGAGTTATTGGTGGTGATATCGATTACGGTATTGCTTGTAGCGGCGAGTGTACCGATGTTGAAGCCGATGTTCGAATCGCAAAAAACAAAAAACGCTGCCCAAACGGTTGCCGCCGCACTCCAACGTGTCCGGTTCAAGGCAATGGAAGAACAAACGACTTACGGAATTTCATTCGCACCGTTTAACAACAATCAGAATGTTGCGGTACAAATGCGTATCGTTAAAATGGGAAATAAGGCAATCAATAATTCCAATTTGCGGGTTCAAATTGTTGGCGGAGAGGTTCATTTGTATCAGTTTAACGCTGGAAATTGGACAGCCGCGGATCAAACTACTTGGGAAACTGAATGGAACAGTAATGTTGAAAGTGGTTACAAAATTCAATTAGGACGTCAAGGAAGACTTTACGAAATTGGCATTGCTAAGGCGGATTTAACAGCGGTTCCTAATCCGGTATATCCTAGACTTGCGGCACCTTATGAGAATTTGAATCTTCCAGAAAATTCACCGCCCAACGCTACGATGGAATACAGTATTATTCAACCGCCGCGATCTTCGTTGTCGCCGCCGGTAGCATTACCGCGAGGCACGGTTATTGATTTACAATTTTCCACCGGATGTATTAGTACGGAAATTCCGAGTACTCCGGCAAATCCAGAATATTATAATAACAATAAACTTTATTTTAATGCTTCTATTCAGAATATCATGTTCACACCCAATGGTTATATTGATTATTTTAACGGTGATTATAGTCCGTTTTATGGCGGTTTGATTTATTTTTGTATTGGCGAATGGGAACGTGGTCTTGGACTAGCGGAAGATGGTAAGAATAATATTGAAACAATGACCAACTTTTGGGTAACACTAAATCCGAAAACGGGACAAATTCGCATTACAGAAATGGCTCCGCATGATAGTGATCCGACGAAGTTACCGATAGAAAATGCACGGAAATTCGCCGCCGAACATTTTGGAGTCAACAATGATTAATAACCTTTCATTAAGTTTTGTCAATTTTTAAGGAGACAATACCATGTACGATAATAAAGTTAAAACATTCCCGATTTTCCCTTGTTCCCTGTTCTGCTATTTTTGCAAGGGGATGTCGTTGATGGAGGTGTTAGCGTCGATGTTTGTGATTTGCATTGGTTTGCTCGGTGTTCTGGCGGTTATTCCGTACGGAGCCTACCAAACTGCAAAAGCACGAAACGCCGAAAATACCGCCTGGCTACTAGACGCCGCAAAAAAAGAGTTACAGGCGATGGAACTGGCAAAACCGGAAAATTGGATCGTACAACATTATTCAAATCCGCTTGAAACATTAGATGGTACCAAGAATCTTTTTCTGAATCATCCAGTCCCAGACAATAAACAATTGAATTGTTCACGATTTTTGATGGTTGATCCATTTGCTGATATTTCTATCCAGAGTTCGATGCATATTTATCGAATTGGTACGAATTTTACGAATCCAGAATTGAGACCACAACTTCTTCGTGACCGAATGACAGGACAAGACGATTTAATTTATACAATACATCCCGATAAACGTACCGATTTTGAGGGACAAAATAATAAGATTCTTAGCAGCGGACAATACACATGGTTCTTTATGTTTCAACCCCAAGTAAATGGAGGTACACCTGCTAATATAGAGGCAGTTTACTGGACTACCACTAATGAACCGGGTATTAATGTTGATGATGAAGTTGATATTGATATTCTTGCCTGTTACAACCGCGTACCAGGTGATCAAAAAGAACAATCTGTTTTTATAAATAGTTATGTATCTTATTACAACAGTATTTCAGTAACAATACCATCGGGTGATTATGATTTGAAAAACACAAAATATGTTTTCTTCTCATGGGATAATGGTCTTACTCCATATACTGCAGACGGTTGTTGGTATAAAATTATTTATGCAACTGAACCTTACTTAAACGCCGGAAATTTATTTATAGATATTTTCCTGAAACTGCCCGATGCAATAGCAACTCCTCCAACAATAGGAACAAGTAGGCTTCAAATAACGATAATTCCCGGCGTGATGTATCACACACAGATTCAAAATGTAACGATTAAATGATATAACGGAGAAACCTTTATTTCAGTAGTAAATATTATTTGACTGTATTCAATATGGAAATCACCTACGCCAACAGCCGGATACAGAAAATTTGTACCAATGATAAAGTTGCGCAAAAAATACTTGGCAGAATGTGTGCAGGAATACTTAAAGATCGGCTTGAAGATATAGAAGGGGCGGAAAATTTAGAAAAGTTACGTTTTGCGCCGGGGCATTATCACGAATTAGCCGGAGATCGTAAAGGACAACTTGCTTGTAGTTTATTGGGGCTTACCCGATTGATTTTTTCACCAGGCAATGTACCTCGTCCAACGAAAAATGACGGAGGATTGGATTGGTCTAAAATTACAAAAATCGAACATATTGAAATCGTAAATTATCATTGAAAGGAAAAAACAATGTCCACAATGTTAGCACCGATATTAAAAGATAAACCGAAGCGAAAAATCAGGTTACGGCATTTGCCGCATACGCCGGATTACATTGCACTTTTGCCGCCGGGTCGAGTTCTTGCGGAAAAGATGTTTGAGATGGGAATTGACGCTGCCGAATTGGCAAAACGAATGAAAGTTTCGGTCAAAACGGTTGAACAACTCGTGAATGTAGAAATTCCGCTCACACCGACATTAGCCGCAAAAATCGAAAAAGCAACAATGATGTATGCCGACCATTTGTTACGTTTGGAAACACGTTATCGGGAAAAACTTGTCTATGCAATGGAACACCCCGAAATCCCCGCTTATTGTGGTACTGAAATTGTTAATCAACCGAAAAATAGAAAAGGAAAAAGCGATGTCCACAATCTTAACACAAGTATTAAAACCAAACCCAAACGAAAAATCAGGTTACGGCATTTGCCACATACGCCGAATTATATTGCACTTTTACCGCCGGGGCGAGTTCTTGCGGAAAAGATGTTTGAGATGGGAATTGACGCTACCGAATTGGCAAAACGAATGAAAGTTTCGGTCAAAACGGTTGAACAACTCGTGAATGTAGAAATTCCGCTTACGCCGACATTAGCCGCAAAAATCGAAAAAGCAACAATGATGTATGCCGACCACTTAATGCGACTTGAAAAAGGTTATCATGAAGACTTAAAGTATGCAATGGAACACCCTGAAATCCCCGCTTATCGCGGCACTGAAATTGTTAATCAACCGAAACAGAAAAAGAATAAAAGAGGAGAGACGGACAATGTTGACCCATGAAGATATTTGTCAAG
>JAISNF010000335.1 GCA_031276415.1 Planctomycetaceae bacterium | reverse complement strand
AAACATCGCCTACCAAGAATAATTCCGCTTGCAAAACTCTCTACTAATCAGCGATTATCAGCGAAATCTGCGAACAGTTTTTTGATTCTATTGATTTTGTGGTAGGAAAATGGATAGTTACAATCTGATTGACGCAAAATCATGGTTACACAAAAACATGGTACTGTCCATTGTCATTTGAAATATTCCAGATACAATTAGAAGACCTTTATTGGTTACCTTGATTATGTTTTATTGTGAATGTTTCAGATTAAACTATTGAACTTCAAATAAATCAAATAAACCTCAAAACTTCAACATAAATAAAAAATTACAATGAAATTTGCAACACTTGCTGTTCATGCCGGACAACGTCCTGATCCTCAAACTGGTGCTGTTAATGTGGCAGTTTCGCTGACATCGACATTCCAGATGGACGGTATCGAAAAATTACGTAACGGTTTTGAATATGCGCGGAGCGACAATCCCAGCCGTCGTGCGCTTGAAACTTCCATCGCAGCACTCGAAGGCGGAAAACATGCCCTTTGTTTTGCTTCCGGTCAGGCAGCATCAACCGCCATTCTCGATCTGCTCGAACCAGGTGATGAAATCGTAACCACTGCCAATATTTACGGCGGTACTTACCGGCTTTTTCACAAAGTTTATCAAAAATACGGAATTACTGTGCGGGTTGCCGATGAAACAACACCCGAATCAATTCAAACCGCTCTTTCGGATAAAACAACTCTTGTCTGGTCGGAATCACCTTCAAATCCGCTGTTGACATTGCTTGATCTTGCCGAAACTGCGGAACGTATTAAGGGATTCAAAAACAAAAAGGGCGAAAAACCGCTTCTTGTCGTCGATAACACTTTTCCAAGTCCGGCGTTCCAAAATCCGTTGAAGTTGGGGGCGGATATTGTTTCGCATAGTTGTACCAAATATATTGGAGGACACAGTGATGTTATTGGCGGGGCGGTTGTGGTTAATGACGAAACTCTTTGGCAACGATTAAAATTTTATCAGAATGCGGCTGGTGCGGTTCAGGGACCGATGGATTGTTATCTTTTGCAGCGCGGTCTCCGAACACTTCCGTTACGAATGAAAAAACATGAGGAAAATGCTTATCGTGTTGCGGAATTTTTGCGTAGTAATTCTTATGTTGAAGAAGTTTTTTTTCCGGGTTTTGAGGATTTTCCGAATCATCATCTTGTTGCCAAACAGATGAAGGGGTTACCCGGAATTATTTCGTTTAAGATTCGTGCTGCGGAAATATTTTGGGTGAATCGTTTTTTTGACGGACTGAAACTGTTTATTCTTGCGGAAAGTCTTGGCGGTGTTGAATCATTGTTGTGTCATCCGGCAAGTATGACTCATGCGGCGTTGCCGGAATCTGAACGCCAAAAGATTGGAATTACCAATAATCTGATTCGTTTATCCGTAGGAATTGAAGACGCCGACGATTTGATTGAAGACCTCCACAACGCTCTGAATTGGTGTTTCGAAAAATAATTGAAAAAAAATAAAATTATTTCGTAATATTTCGCCTGTTTTTATGGTTCGTTTTTTGTTACGTGAAAGAGCGGTTTTCCAAATTCGACAGTTTCACCGTTTTTGGCAAGAACCGCAATAATTTTTCCCGAACATTCCGCCTGAATTTCATTGTAAACTTTCATCGCCTCAATAATACAAACGGTTGTGTCCGCATGGACAATATCACCGATTTTCACAAACGGCGGAGCATCCGGTTTAGAAGCGGCATAAAATGTTCCAACCATAGGACTTTTGATAACCTGAATGTTTTTTTCGTCTTGCAAAACAACAGCCGAATCAGATACAACCGGAATTGTTGTTGCAGAATTTGTTGCCGGAACCACCATTGGCGGAACCGTCATTGCCGGAACCGCCATTGGCGGAACTGTTGTTGCCGCCATTACCGGATGTGTCAGCGGCGATGTAAGCGTTACCGGAGCATTCCGTTTGAGTTGGATTCGCATATCCGATTGCTGAATATCGAGTTCCGTCAATTCGTTTTCCTGCATCAATTCGATAATCCGTTTGATACGCCGAATATCGAAAACATCGTTACCGCTATTGGAAGAATTAGCCATAATAATTTTTTGATAACAATTTAAAATTTCAGTGATTTTTTTGAATCAATAATCTAATTTGTTTACAACTGGAAATCATGAATCCGTCCGAACACAATTTCCATCAAACGATTGCCAAACCTCAGCCAAATCATTGTCAAGTTTCCGGCAATTATTGTCTACACTTCGGCAATTAATTCAATTTCAATTTTAGCACCGCGCGGCAATGCCGCAACCTGAACTGTACTGCGTGCCGGTCGGGCATTGTCAAGATGTTTTTCGTAAATGGTATTCATCTTGCTAAAATCGGCAAGATCCGTCAGAAAAACAATAGTTTTTACGACACGGTTCCACGTAGTTCCCGCTTCCGTCAAAACAGCGTCAAGATTTTTGAGAACTTGCCGAGTTTGTTCCTCAATAGAACCTTCCACAAGTTCCATCGATTCAGGAACTAAAGGAATTTGACCCGAAGTAAATAAAAATCCCTGACTGATAATCCCTTGCGAATAAGGTCCGATAGCAGCGGGAGCAGATTTTGTACTGATTGATTTCATTTTTTTACTCGATTTCATCTAAAGCGTTTTGTAATTTATTTTTTGATTGTGATCCGACCATTCGTTCAACAACATTGCCATTGTTGAAAAAAAGAAGCGTCGGAAGCATATCAACACCATATTTTGCTCCAATTTGAGGAAATTCCGCCATATTAACTTTGGCGATTCTGATTTCGCCGGCATTTTCTTTTGCGAGTTCTTCTAAAACAGGAACAAGCATTCGACACGGTAGGCAGGATGGAGACCAAAAATCAACCAAAACGGGAATTGTCGATTTCAAAACATTCCGGTCAAAATCCGTCTCCGTTAACTCCAAAATTGATTCCATAATTAATAATTATTAGTAATTCTTTGCACCGGTTATGAAATACCGATACGGTTTGAATAAAGAATCTGAAAAACGGTAATTCAAAAGTTCAGGAACAGCACAAATCCGCAACCTCAACTTTGGGATTACGATTGTATTAGTTTTATCATGTTTGACAAGACGCTCTCCGAATTGTTTTATCCAAAAGTAACTTCTAATAACCACAAATTTATTTTTATTAATCACAGAGAAAGGAAAATAGTCCGCAGATTGCGCAGATTATCGCAGATTGTTTTTAAAAATCATCTGCGATACTTTGCGTAATCTGGGGACGGTTTTATTTTTCTTCTCTGTAAACTCTGTGTTCTCGGCGGTTAAATTTCTCTGTGGTTAAATATTAGAAGCATTGCGATCAAAAAATTGGTCTTGCAACGGGAACTCAAAATCAGTATTCTCCGCTGTTTCCCTGTCGAACTCTCGTTCAATA
>JAISNF010000206.1 GCA_031276415.1 Planctomycetaceae bacterium | reverse complement strand
CGAAAAAGAACAATTCATCAACAACGACGCCGCAAATCAGTTACTGCATTACCAATACCGAAAACCATGGAAATTAGAACTCTGACTCCTCAATAAAATATAAAATCAAGTCCGCAGATTACCGCAGATGATGTTGAAAATACAAAACAATCTGCGATAATCAGCGTCATCTGCGGACACATTTACGATTGATTGTATTTATTCAGGAATATGTTACCATTTAACTCGTTAATCATTTTTACCTTTAACCTAACGATAAGATTATGAAAAAATCACATTGAATTTTGGGTCATAATTTGGGGTGATAAAAATTAAACAAACTGTTATAGAAAGGCAATGTTATGCAACGATTTTTTATTTTTTTATTTTGTTTCTGTATCTCTTTTTCAACGGTATTTTCGTTTGAACTTGGTGACGCGGCAAAGTTTGCGGTTCGGTTTGACGACAAAACCGGTAATTTAAACGAAATTCTGTATCGCAGCAAACTAATCACAATTTCCGGCGGTATTAAGCAACAGTTTGACATCTTACAAGATGCCGATTGGATTTTCGGTAAAGGTCAACTTGAACTCGTTGGAATAAACTCAAAATCACCGTCGGCTGTTACCGTAATACAGAAAAACGGTGACTGGACGGCAACGTTTCATTATTCTATTGATGTTTCAACAGCAACACTGAAACGGAATCTCGAATTAACGTACAACGGAAAAGAACCGGCAAAAATCAAATATTTCTGGATGACCTTGCCGATTTTTCCGTTCAAAAATGATGCGGAATTTTTTATGCCGGGTCAATATCCGCCGAAAAAATACACGCCGGAAAACTTCGCCGAAAATACCCAACAAGGAAGTTGGAAAAACTCCGCTCCAATTGTTCTTCAACTCGATAAAACGAAAAGCGTGATTTTACTTTCCGATAATTTAGTTGATTACGCAGACCGTCCAAACAACAGTATTGAACGGCGTGACGGCGGTGTTCGGGTTAAACAATCGTTTGATATTAAGGGACATGTTCAAACCGGTTCCGTACAAAAATTGGGCGACGCTTACTTTCAAATTGTTGACGGAGACAGCGAAACGGCATTGCTCAAAATTCACGATCTGTTGCGAAAATTAGGACATGTTCCGCCGAAAGATCGTCCCAAATGGTTTGAATCGGCAATTTTGTACTCTTTTCACCCCGGCGGAACTTCCCGCAGCAATCGCCGTGATCTCGGCGGTTTCAAAAATTCAATGCCGTTGCTCGACCGAATTAAACAAATCGGTTGTAACGCTATTTGGCTGTTGCCGATTGAAGACAAATCTCCTTATTGGCCCCGTGATTATTATAAGTTTCAGGAATCTCTGAGTTCTTCTCAAGAAAATGCAGCGGCGGAATATAAAGCGTTGGTTACGAAATCGCACGAACTCGGTTTGCATGTGTTACAAGATTCTGTTCCGCACGGCGGCGGTAATCCGAATGAGCGTTCGCAAAAACATCCCGAATGGCTTGCTCAGGAAGAAGACGGTTCGACGCTTTCCTATTGGGGTTTTGATTTTAATCATCCGACATGGATCGATTATATGGGCGAAGTTGCACGATATTATGTTAAAGAGTACGGAATTGACGGTTATCGGGTTGATGCTTGCGGCGGAAGCAAAATACCAAATTGGAACAAAAATATTCCCTACGCCAGAGCCTCATATTCGCAATCACAAGGCGGATTGAATATGTTGCGAAAAATCCGTCAATCGGTCAAGGAATTGCAACCGGACGGCGGAATTCTCGCCGAAGTCAACACCGGAATCTGGGGCGCAGTCAGCGATGCAACTTATGATTTCGATTTGTGTTACAACGTGCTTCACGACGCCCGAAAACTTCCGGCGGAAGAATTTGTAACTCGATTACGCCGCTGGCTTCACGAACAACAGTATTCGGAAATTCCCGATATGTTACGATTACGGCATGTTGAATCTCACGATTCGCTCAGTGCCCAACTTTGGTACGGTACGGAACCGCATCGGTTAATGGTTGCGCTAACTGCGTTTGTTCACGGTATTCCGCTCGTTCATCACGAACAGGAAATCGGACATTTTTTTGAGTTTTTGGAAATTTTTGAAATTCGGAAAATCTTGCCGGAATTGAACGGCGGCGATGCAGATTATCTTGCGGTTGACGCTCCGCCCGGAGTTTTTGCCGTATTGCGAACCAAAGGCGAGGACGCAAGTATTGTTGTTATCAATTTTAACGATACAAAAAACTTGGATACGGCATTACGTTTATCGTGGAATAAATTACCGGAAAAATTACGTGCCAAAAATCAACTGGAATATTTTAAAGTTTATGATTCTATAGGAAATATCGAAACAGTTGAGAAAAAGGACGATGAACTTCAAATTCCATATAAAACTAATTCTCCTTTTGATCCACAGATACAAATTTTCGTTCTTCGTCAGCAGGCGAAAACAATGAAAGAAATTGTTACTGCAACATTTAAGGAGATGTCAAAACAGTTTGCTCCGAATCCATCTTTTACTCCAATTCCGTATCCGACTGCTTCGTCGGTCATAGAAAAAACGGAAGACGGACAACTCAAAATGACCGTGTTTCATTCTGTTGCGTATATTGATTCTGAAACAGGTTTGTTGACCCGATTTGAAAGAAGCGGCAAGCCATGCTTTGGTCAAGCCGAACTTCTCCTTCCCGCCGGAATGATGGAAAAAGCGGAAAAGGCAAATATTGTACAAGAAAAAAATACTCTGCTTGTCCGGCGTCAATTCGGTACGGCAACTCTTGAAATGCACTATTGGTGGAAAGATGATTCTATTCTCTTTGACAGCCGTTGGACTGGTGATGTTCCAAAAAATGCAGCGTTGTTGATTCCGATTATTAACGCAACACATTGGGCTATTGTTTCATCAGAAGGTCAATTGGGCGAACCTTATCAACCAAGACATTTGGTAACAGATGGAATTTTTGGTTCAAATTATTGGAGACCGCAAGGAACCAATGTTGTTTTTGATTCACTTTTGACGCCGATTGAATTGCCTTTGTACGGTACGTTTCTTCGTGGTGCTATGTTTTTTTCCAAGAATCCAAATTCCAATGATCACATTCCAATTTTCTTAGGCTTTCGTGAAACAACACCGGTACGATTCCGTTTGCTTGATCGGATTGGTGATAAAAAGGAATTATCGATGCTTTTTTCATGGACAGATGAAACCGTTCCGAAATTGGGAACAAAGCCGGAATTATTGCTCGAATTAGGAATGCACAGTCAACCGATGAAACGGGAATTACCGAAACTTCGTCCGGCAATCGGCGGTTGGATTTACGAAAACGATTATTATAAACTGAGGTTGACACGAAGCGGTACAATTATGTCGCTTGATACAAAAAACGGACAACAAATTATTCGTCAGGGTGATATTTACACGGATTACGGTTACGGAAGCGAAAAGATGCGTTATGCTGCGGGAAACGATGTTGAAGCGGGTTGCCGGATTGTTCAGGATCAGGACGGAAAAACGTTACGTTTGCGGTTTGAAGGGCAATTGCGCGGTATGGGGCGTTTCGATCTGATGGCGAAACCGGCTGTTGAATATTTTACGGAATACGCTTTGAACGATAGTCCTGCGTTTGCAATGTCCTGCGGTGTTAAAACACCGCGATTGCCGACAAATTCCAAAGCGTTTTTATCGCTGTTTCTGCCAATGCCCGAAGTTGAACGATTTTCGTACTTTAATAAAAACAATAACGAAAAACCAATCGCCGAAGGTTCAAACATCAATGCCAAAGGACGAAGTTTTCAAACTAGAAATCTACAAGACGGTCAATTGCCGGAACGTGTTGTTTTGAAAGACGCTGAAAAGACGTTACTGGAATTAACCGGTTTACGCGGCGAAGCATCCAACTTGTTTCTTGACCGCAAAAACTTTTTTATAACATTTGACGACGGTAATATTGTTTCGCTTTCAAACCGTTCGGTTTCAAACCGTTCAACAGTGAATCGCTGGCGATCATTTGAGGCAACAGTTATTGTTGCGGATAATACGGCAGCCGACAACGCACCGTCATTAGCCCGATCCTCTGAAACTGATACAATTATCGATGCCGCTCAGAACGCGTTGCTCGTCGACGGTGATTTTGAAACATTTAATGATCATGGCGATTTGTTTTCTCTTCGCACCGGCAATATTGTTATCAAAGGAAAACGCCAAAATTCCACATGGAAAACGCCCGATCATGGAATATTGAACAGTAATGTCGTTCACAGCGGTGCGGTTGCGGGTCAGGTTGTCGGTGAATCGGGACAATACCGGTTGTTTACGCAAGATGTTTTTGTACAAAACATTCCTGTCGGTACGACATTGAAACTTTCCGCATGGGTGAAGGGCGACAATTTAATTAAAGGAACGGAAACATGGCAAGTTGGTTGTGTTCGTTTTGCGGCGGTTATTGATGGTAAGACGCAATACATTTCTTCACCGCATTTGCTCGGAACTTTCGATTGGCGTCAAGAAACGGTGGAATTTACCATACCGGAAAAGTTACAACAATTAACTGTTCAGATCGGTTCCAACGGCGCAGCCGGAACTATTTGGATGGACGATGTGGATATTTCCGTGAAACAATAATTTTGTATTTTGACACGTATTTTGATATTTTTGAAGCAGAATTTATCAACTTCTACGGAATGATTACAAAAAATTATAAAAAATTACAAAAATCAGATTTTTAAGACTCTTGATCGGGAATATTATTGTTCGGTTTTATGGTATTCGCGGCGGCTTCGTCACTGCGGCGAATAATTTCACGCAAAAGTGTTTCGACAGAATCGTTCACACAATATTCCGCCACCCAACCGACAAAAAAACCAATCACCGTATAAATAAGGAAACATAAACAAGCATTATTGAGAATCTCAACCGTTTCTTTTTGTTGCACAAATCCCAATATAATCGCAAGACAAAATATAATAATACCAATGTAAGCCGCAAAAAGACGACTTAATTTTCTGTGATGATATTTTGATTTAGGCGGTTTCGGTTTTTCCTGATTTTTAATCGCTTCACGCTCCCGATCCAACCATAACGCCAAAAGTTTCGGATCAATATTCGGCGGAATTTCAAGCGTTTCGAGTTGCGCCTGAAAATCGGAAATAACCCCATTCTCTCGTGTTACAGATTTTGTTGCAGACTCCGTTGTAGATTCTGTTGCAGATTCCGCCGTAGATTCTGTTGTAGATTCCGCTGTCAATTCTGTTGCAAATTCCGTTGACATAAATATTGTACCGTAAATATTGAATGAATAATAAAAGAGTTAAAAAATAAACTGTTGAAAATTGACAATCCAATATTGTTGCATTATAATTTACATTCCGCCCTTGATCACACCCGATGTCATACCAAGCATGAGAGTAATTTGGTCAATAACAATTCCAAGTAATAAATCAAGAAACAAAATAACAACAAAAGAACAAACAAATGATAACGTTGCGGCTTTTCCAACTCCTTCGGCTCCGCTGCCACAGTGAAATCCCTGATAACAACTAATAAGAGCAATACTGATTCCAAAAAAGATACTTTTGAATGTTCCGGCTAAAATGTCGAACACACCAACAAACGATTGGGCGTTTTCCCAATAATAATGTGCCTGAATATCCAATATTTCGATACAGTAAAACGCACCGCCGACAATGCCGGTAATATCAGCGATAATTGTTAGTGCAGGAATTAAAAATAAACATGCCAGAAGTCTTGGAACAACAAGATGATGAATGGGATTGGTGCCCATTGTGGAAAGAGCGTCAATTTGTTCGGTAACTCTCATCGTTCCAAGTTCCGCAGCAATGGAACTACCAACCCGACCGGCAAGCATCGTGGCGGCAAGAACAGGACCAAGTTCACGAATCAAAGACAAACTAATCACACCACCAAGAGCAGATTCCATACCAATCTGTTTGAATTGCGTAAACGTTTGCACCGCTAAAACCATGCCGATAAACATACCCGTCAGTATGATAATCGGAAGACTTAAAACGCCAATAGTGTAAAACGATTGGCTCAAAATTTCGCGGCGAGGCAACCTCCAACTAAGCCAGGCAAAAGTCTGAATACAGAAATCCGCAAATTGACCCAAACAGACTAACCGTTCCGCACAGATTTCACCTATTCCGAAAATCAAATTCTTCGTTTTGTTTTGTTGAGGCAGTGACGGATCAGACATTTTAATATTCGTAATATTTCAATGGTTTGGGATAATTCAAAAAAATAGGCAATCTTTGTCCCAATCTTTTTTATTTTTTGTAAGTTTTTATTTTATAATATGTTAGATGTGGTTATTGGGTTGTTATTTTATCTTTTGGGGGGACAAATATAACGCCGATACAACACTAAACAGTTATAACAACACATTATCTTTATCGGTTTTTTTCAGAAAATTCTTCGGTTTTTTAATTACTCGCTGTGTGATCTGAACTGTGATTAGACGTTTTTTTTTATTTTAGGTATAGTTCGCAAATAAAGTATCCATAAATTGGTATTGTATTGTTTTTGTATTTTTTTGTATAATTCCATAATGAACGAGGTAATAATATCAAAGATTTGTGAACGTTACAATAACATTTATCCTTATTTGGATGATCTGGGGTAGACAAATGTGAATAGCAACCGAAGCACAATCACAAGGTCATCAAGTCGGAGTTACAACAATACGCAAGTTATTGAAACAACAAGGCTACTCCTTGCAAGCGAATAGCAAGACCCGTGAAGGTATCAATCACTCTGATCGCAACAAACAATTTGAATATATTAATAAACAAATCAAACGACATATTGCACGAAAACAAACCGTCATTTCCGTTGATACGAAAAAGAAGGAAAATCTTGGAAATTAAGCAATAAAGGACGTGAGTATCAACCGAAAAAACACGCTGTTGATTACCGGCGTGCGGCGGGTTGTGACCGAATTTTGGATGGCGTAACGTTTAAGCCCTCTTGTGTTTTTGCTCGCCTTTTCATATACTGCTTCATATACTACTGCACGTATTGCGTAGTGAAACCGCGTGTATCTAGGAGATTTTTATAGGGCAACAATGAGAATGAGAAGAAACGTTTTTGATTTGCAGTCGAACGGGACAACAGTGGGGCGGGAAATTCTCGCGGGAATTACGACATTCCTGACGCTTGCGTATATTTTGGCGGTTAACCCGACAATGTTAGCCGAAGCCGGTATGCCGCAAGGGGGTGTATTTACGGCAACGGTACTCGCTTCTGCCATAGCGACCATTGTTATGGCGTTTGCCGCGAATCTGCCCATAGCACTTGCGCCCGGTATGGGACTCAATGCGTTTTTCGCCTTCTCCGTTGTTATCGGCATGGGATATTCATGGCAACTTGCCTTGACCGCCGTTTTCTGCGAAGGCGTCCTGTTCATTATTCTCTCATTATTCAATGTGCGGGAAGCCATCATCAAGGCGATACCCGACAATTTGAAAAAAGCGGTTGCGGTCGGTATCGGGCTGTTCATCGCGCTCATCGGCTTTAAGAACGCCGGTATTGTGATAGGCGATCAATCAACCCTCATAACACTGGGCGATTTGACGTCCGGTTCGGCTCTGCTTGCAATCGTCGGTCTTATCATTTCCATTGTCCTGTATGCGTGGAAAACGCCGGGTTCGATCCTCATCGGCATCCTTGTTACAACTATTATAGGAATACCGCTCGGCGTTACCAATACGGGCGGTTTCAGTTCCCTGCTAAGTCTTCCGGCTGCGCCGTTGTTCTGGGCGTTTGACTTCTCCGCTATTTTCAGTTTCCAATTTTTTACGGTCTTCTTCACGTTCCTTTTTGTGGATATTTTTGACACCGTAGGAACGTTAGTCGGCGTTACCACCCAAGCCGGTCTCATCGGTAAGAACAGCGAAATACCCCGCGTCAAACAGGCACTTCTTGCGGATGCCGTTGGTACTGTTGCGGGTGCCATGCTCGGCACGTCAACCGTAAC
>JAISNF010000190.1 GCA_031276415.1 Planctomycetaceae bacterium | reverse complement strand
AAATCTGCGGATGTTTTTTTCTGATCAACTTATTTTTCCCGGCATGGCGATTGGGTAATCGCCGTTTTGATCCGGTAAAACAGGGGCGTTATCATCTAATTTTAATTGATCGAGATTGGGAGCCAGTTCGATGTTGGAGTTCATGGCTTCGTCCCATGTAACCATTTGTCCCGACTCCACCGCCATACGACCAATAATTCCAACCATTGTCGTTTTACAACATCGTTCTGTTTCGTTAATCGGTTTGTCGTTACGGATGCAATCAAACAACACGTCATGTTCTACCTGATACTGATCACGGCGCGGTTGACCTGTATATTCCCAAATCATATTTTCCGGTACAGGATTGAACCCTTTATAAATTCGCGGTTTTGAAACACCTTCGCCAATAATTGCGCAACCTGTTGCTCCGTGAATTGTCGATTGGAAACAATTCCATGTCCCTTGTTGATGCCTGCCTTGAGCAAACAACCGCGTTCCGTCAGGAAAAGTGTATTCGACGGCATAATGATCAAAGAGTTGATCTTTTTCTTTCCGTGTTTGCCGCCCCCCCTGACCTTGTGCGGAAACAGGATACATTCCCTTTGCCCAACAACAAACATCAAGATTATGAATCAGCCAGTCGAGCAAAAATGAACCGTTTAACCACGTGAAATTACTGTAATTACGGATTTGATGGGCGACAAGCGTTTCCCCTTCCTGACGTTTGCCGAATCCGATGGAACCGTGTTCGCGGTATGCCCAACAGGTTATGCGTTCACCAATTGCGCCGGCGTGAAGTTGTTCGATTGCTTGTTGTAACGGAATGCTATGCCGGCTCATTAGTCCGCCGACAATTTTGAGATTTTTGGCTTTTGCCAATTCACCGGCTTTGAGAAGCCGCCGCACACCGGGAGCATCCACTCCGAATGATTTTTCCATGAAAACATGAACACCTTTTTCAACCGCATATTCAACATGCAACGGACGAAACGCCGGAGCGGTTGCCAAAAGAACAACACCGCCGGGTCCAACCGCATCCACTGCGTAACGATAAGCGTCCAGTCCGACAAATTGCCGCTCCTTCGGAACCTCAACCTCCGCCGCAAAACGTTCGGAAACACCTTTGAAAACTCCCTGAATTTTATGTTCAAAAACATCCGCCAGCGCAACGAGTTTTTTGGGTCCGTTGGTCGAAAGAGCCTGCATTATTGCCCCGCCGCCGCGTCCGCCGCAACCAACTAAGGCAATATTTACCGTATTGTCTTCTGCGGCGTGAACTCGCGGTGTTGTAACGGTTGCTGTTCCCAACAATGTTCCGGCTGCCAAAATTCCCGATTGTTTGAGAAATTCACGCCGGTCATGTTTTGTTAATTTTTCAGATTGTGTTTTCATGTTCACGTTCCTTGTTAAATTGGTTGTTAAATGTTACATTGACTGTATCATCCTTATTTCTGCTTATTTCTGATACAGAAGATGGACTTTATTGTAATGGCAATACTACCAATAAACAATATTTTTGTCATTATAAAATTTATTCATTGTCTTGTAAACAATAAAGCGGATGAATGTTGACGGGAATAATTCCTCGTTTTCCAATTTTTGTTGTCAAACGTTTGACCGTGATTAATCGGTTTGCCAATGACTGATCATAAAGTTTACTATCGGATTCCAAACTGTTGATATGAACACGCCCCGCTGCGTGAATAACCAAACCGTTTCCCATATACAAACCGACATGAGAAATATGAGCCTGTTTTTTAGTTGTTGCCGGAGTTCCGAAAAAAAGCAGATCGCCTTGTTGCAGATTAGAAAAATTTTTTGTTATATCAATCTGTTCCCCAACTTCCGCCTGACTTGAAGCGTTACGGGGAATAATCACTCCGTTAAGAAAAAAACATAGTTTCGTCATGCCGCTGCAATCAAGCATTTTCGATGAAGTTCCGCCCCAAAGATAAGGAACTCCCATCAAATCAAGGGATTTGTCAATAAGATTTTTCCCGCTTAATTGTACATTTTGTTTCCATTCTTCAAAATCACGACAACCCGTTTTAAGAACATAACCGCTCCGTCCGTCAGGAAAATAAACCGCAACAAAATTTCCGACGGTTTCTTTATTTTGAAACACACATCCCGATACTAAATCGGAAACTCTTGAAGCATTCGGTTCCGGTTGCGATAATACAAAACCGTTGTCCTGAAGATAAATAATTTTCGGTGATTTAATCCATTCATTAAAATCGTTGCGCGATAAAAGCGTCAGACTTCCTCTGTGCACCCAACAATCATAATCATCCGTTGTGAGTACCCGATACCATCCTTTTTTTTCGCCAATCACACGAAGCGGAGAACCAAGAAGACATTGCGTCGCCATTTCTGCGGAATAGGCAGGTTGACACCGCATGTTGGCAACAGAAACCGTTACAAGCGCATAAGGTTCCAATGTTTCCGCTTTTAATGCTTTTGTTTCAAAAATAAATAATAAAATTGTTACGAACAATAAAAATTTCGCAACAACAAAAATTCCGTATTGTTTCTCATTTTGTTTCGTTTTCATAGGATTTTTCATAGGATATTTTTAATTAGGGGTTTAATCAGGTTTGTTGTTCAATTTTTTTGATTCCTAATCCCGGCAAATCTGTTGGAAGTTGCCGTCCATTTTCCAGACGAACACCTTGAAACAAATCATTCGAGATGAGAAGATTTCCATCAAGATCAACAAAGTCAACAGCAGGTGAAAGATGAACGGCTGCGGCAATAGCACAGGAAGTTTCCGTCATACACCCAAGCATAACACCAAGATGACAAACTCTTGCAAGATTGATCATTTTCCATGCTTCACGCATTCCCGTACACTTCATCAATTTAATATTGATACCGGAAAAATAACCTTTGATTTTCATTACATCAGAAATTCGTTGAAGCGATTCGTCGGCAAAAATCGGTAACGGACTTCGTTCTGTTAGCCAACCGGCTTCTTCCCACCAAGACTTGGGCAACGGCTGCTCAACCATGATAATACCGCGTTCCTTTAACCAGCAGATATTGTCGAGAGCATAGCGTTTGTCTTTCCAACCCTGATTGACATCCACAATCAACGGTAAATCTGTTACGGAACGAATTGTTTCAATAATCTCTTTGTCATTATCACGTCCAAGTTTAACTTTAAGCATTTTAAACTTTTGAGCGGCATCTTTTGTTTGTGTACGAATAACATCCGGTTTGGCAATACTGATTGTAAATGTTGTCGGAGGAATCCGTTGCGGTGAAAGTCCAAACAACCGGTAACACGGTACGCCCAGCAGTTTACCAATCAAATCATGTAACGCAATATCAACCGCTGCTTTGGCGGCGGTGTTATTTTCCGTAATTTTATCAACATAATCGAGAATATCTTCCGTTTCAAAAGGATTGGCAAACGCCGTCAAATTAATTCGTTTCAAAAATGCCGAAACGGATTCCGCCGATTCACCGAGATAAGGCGGTAATGCGGCTTCACCATAACCGGTTTTACCGTCAAATTCTATTTCAACCTGAACTCCGGGTGTTGCCGTGCGTGTTGATGTTGCTAACGTGAAAGGATGATTCAACTTCAATTCATAAGGACGAAACGAAAGTTTCATCGCCATCTTTTCATTGGCAACCGGAGCCGTCAACACTTCATTCTGTTTCAAAAAAACAGTGGAAGCGGCAACAAATGTTGATGCCGTTAAAAAAGTTCTTCGATTACATAAATTCTGTTTCATTGTACGATATTGTTTGGTGTTTTAATGTATTCAACTTGCAAGTTCCAATTCCATTGATCAAAATAAAGATTCCCTCCGCGCCATTCCACTTCACCGCGTTGAAAATCAACCGTTTCGCTGCGCGGATAAATCTTTGCCGGATAAAGCCGACACGAATAATCTTCATTGACAATCAAACGATAGGAATCAATTCCTTTCATAAAAAAAGAAACGATTTCTTCTTTTTCATCAAATATTTTTCGTTCGCCAAATGAGGTATCAACCGGAATCCAACCAATTCCTTCAAAATAAACCTCTGCCCAATCGTGCATTCCGGCATGATTCGGGTGCATCATAAAACCACTTTGCCATTTCGCCGGAATCCCGTTGTAACGACAAAGTGTGATGAACAATAAAGAAAGCATTCCGCAATCGCCATGACCATTTTCAATCACATAAGACGGAATATTCCGCATGGTTGAATATTCACGGGAACTCGCCCAGGGATATTCCGATGTAATTGTTTCGTAAATTTTTCGGCAAACCGCAACAGGTTCTTTTTCCGTTCCAATTATTTTTTTGGAAAGATTTTTAATTTCCTCCGTAAAAATAATATGCTCCGAACATTCGCCGGTATATTTTTTGTACAATTCCGATTCTTTTTGGTACGGTTTAATAGAGAACGGTTTCAAATCAAACCATTCGCCGGTCGAACAATATTGAAACATGATACGAAAAATAGTCGGTTTGTTTTTTTCGGCGATTTTTTCAGCGTAAACCGAACTGTGTTCATTTTCAGGCGGGGAAATAATCGGGTTATTCAGATTGGAGTCAAGCAGAACAATTCCGGTTTGACGGCGATGATTCCGATAAGGATAAGGCAACCAACATCGAATTATTTCACCTTCCGGTACGGCATCGGGCAAAACGGTCAGTGTATAAGTTACACGTATTGTTTGCGGTTGATGATTTTCCGCACGACCTGATTGTCGGGCTTCGGAATAAATCGCAGACAAATGTTCCCGCAAAAAATCATTCAGCGAAGTATCACCTTGTCCGTCTTTTTCGAGTTTTCTTTGACGTGCCTGTTTATTGATTCGAAAAAAATTAGCGGCGGCTGCACGAAAATATTGCTCTTTTCCGTCAATAATCATTATTTCAAGTGATTTATCCGCTTTCCATTTCTGAATTTGTTCTGATGTCATTTCGGGATAATATTGTTTAATGCGGTTCAAAATTTGTTTCTCATTTCCACGAAAATCTTTTTTGATCCGCTCCATGATTTCCTTTTGACATTGCCGGTTCCAAATTTCCGCCGGTGTCATTTTCCCGTCGAAAATATGTTGATCGATCAGTTTTTTTGCCGCTTCAAAATTACCGCAACGGATTTCCGCATCAATCGCATCCGGCTCAACCGCAAAAAACAAAGACGCCCAATAACTGTTCACAAATAATATTGCGCAACAGCAAAGTATTGTTATTTTTCGTATTAAAATAGTTTTCGGTGTCATCTGCATTTTCTATTTTGTTAAAAAAAATTATTGTAAAAAATTAAATTAAACGTAATGATAAATTAAACGTAATAAAATTTTTCTATTTTTGTTATACGTGAATGTTTTCTTTTTTGATTTGTTCAATGGTGTAGGCAACTGGTGAAGTTGTTTTTCGGCGGTCTTCCGACCATGAATTCATTTCATGGAGTGTTTTGAAAATCGCCAGACAAGAAGTATCATAATCAAAACCGGTTAATTCGGCAACCAGACGAATACTACGATCAATCAATTTTTTGTTCGTTGCATCCACATGAGCCATCCAATTACTGTTCAAACGCCCAAGTTTTCCCATTGTTGCAGTTGAAATATTGTTCAGAACAAGTTTCGCCGCCAGGTGTGCAAAAAGATCAAGCGGACTTTCCGGTAAATCAACCTCAATGAAAAAAACGCCGCCGTTCCATTCCGCCGCCGTAACAAAATCCGAACACCCGGCACCAATCGCAATTGCGCTGCGTGTTTCAAAATGTTCACCGGCTTTACGAAACGCCTGAAACCATTGATTTGTTCCCGCAAGATGATCGATTTCTTTTTGACCGGTCAGAAAAGCAACCGCAGCATTGGGAACAACCGCAAACCGCGACCGATCTTCTTCGTTGCCGATTTTATAAGTGTACAAAATATCAATACCGATTTCCGGCGGATGGGCGATAATATTCTCGGCGACATTCATGTTTCGGTAATCATCGGATTGCCATGTCAGACAACACGGCGCACGACCCAACAGATTTTTCCATGCTTCCGGTGTTGTTCTCACGGGGTCTTTGACAAACGCCCAAGACGGCGGAGCCGCTTTTTCAAGCATTGAACGAAACGGAGGAATCTTGAATGTCGGCGAACGTTCCGTTGTGTCCGTAAAAATATCAATTGAATATTCGTCTGGAAAATAAGTAATAAGACCATGATTACGATAAACAGAATATTCAAAATCCGTGATTTCGGCAAGCGTTTTTAGATTATCCTGTTGCCGCAATTTTCGTAATAAATATTCAAATCGTTCCAATCCTTCAAACGGTGTTTGCGGAACGGGAATTATTTTTTGTACAAGATGTTGCGGAAGTGTTTTTCGGAAATGTTCGGCAAGAGCAGACTCAAAAGCAAGACCGGTAATTAACATTTCAATTGTTACCGCCTGCATTCGCGTCGATCCGGCAACCGCCATTGCTCCGGTAGTAAGATTCACAATATTGATACGGGAATCCTCAATCACGTTTCGGGAACGCTCGATTTTTTGCACGAGAAGATCGGAAGGATTGTTGAACAAAAAATGAGTTTTGAGTCCGGTTTCCAATGCCGCATGAATTGTTCCGATCACCGATGACGTTTCGCCGCCTTCACTAACCGCAACAAGACAATCGCCCGTCTTAATACCGGCGTCAGATAATTGCCGTTTTCCGAACACAATATAATCTTCAAAAGACTCCACCGAACGAATCAATGCAAAATCACCGCCGGTCATCACCGCTAATGTTTGTTCCGCTAATGTTTCAAAATAATCACGGTATTCGGGAAAACGCACCGAATTTTTGGCACAAAATTTCCGGTGTGCGGCGTCCAGAAGAATTGCAAGCCGTCCTGTTGCGCCGCATCCGCTGAAAAAAATACGGTTTCCTGTTTCAAGCGTTGCGAAAATATCATTGCGTAAATTTTGAAACGGAACCGATTCAAGCGTTTTCCGTGCAACCGGCAAAAGATCATCGTCAACCGAAAGAAGCATTACCAAACCGGCAACAGTATCTTCGGCAAGTTTACCGGAAAGTCCGCGCGTTTTCGGATGTGATTGTTCGGTCAACATCATGCCGAGATGAAATTGCGTTTCATGGCGTAAAAAATGTTCCGCCTCTTGTTGATAGGAAAGTTTTGTCATAATTGGTTTTAATTTTAATTTTGTTTGTGTTTTTGTTTCAATTGATCATTATGAAACGTAAAAAGAAAACTACTCAATAAACAACATCCGCCAAGTAACCACGTAAATGAAAGAATCTGAAATCCAAACGCCAGACCCTTTTCTGTACCGTAAACATCGCCCAGCCAACCAAGTAACAACGGAGAAAAAGAACCAAATAAGAATGCAGTCATAATCATTAACCCAACAACTGTTGAACGTAAACGGGAAGGAATAACATCAAACATTGCCGCATGAGTATTGGATTCGTAAAGACCACGCATCATGCCGAAAAGGAAAACCGTTGTCCATAAAATCCGAAGCGAATCCGCACTTCCCATCGTAAAAATTAACGGAACACCCAGCAGCATTGTGATCGTTTGTAACAAAATCCGAAAACGAGGAAAACGAATAACCATCATATCGGCAACAAAACCTCCGACAAGAACTCCAATCAGTGCGGCAAGATGATGATAAAACATTGCATATCCGCCGGATTCCATTTGGCTCAACGCAAATCTCTCTTTAATATAAGACGGCATCCAGGTTAAATAAGCGTTGTTGACAAAAACAATCGCCGTAAAACCAACCGTTAAAAGTAACACCGTTGGAATACGAATCAAAAGGAGTACCGCTTGAAACGGCGGTATTTTTTCTTCTTTTATTGAAACAGATTGCGGAACATCGCGCAGCCTGAAAATAAGAATAAAACCGAGCAAAATACCAAAACCACCAAAAAGGTAAAACGCAAAACGCCAACCAAACAATTCCGCAACATAACCGGCAAGAAAACCGCTACACATAATTCCGATATAAAGTGACGCCTGATGAATAGACAGGGCAATGGCGCGGGTTTTCTCATGATAAGCCGCAATGAGTGCGGTTGAAGCGGGACCGTAAAAAGATTCACCGCCGCCGGTTGCAACGCTACGAAAAAGAATCAAACCTCCAAGCCCGCGAGCAAATCCAGTCAACATTGTTGCAATACTCCAAAAAATCAGGCTACCGGTAATAATTTTTTTCTTACTCCAGCGGTCTCCAAGAAAACCCGCAACAGGAACCATAACGGCGAGAACCAAAAAAAGAACTGACGCTGTTAATCCGAGTTGTGTATCACTTAAACCGAGTTCCGATTTAATTAACGGAAGTAAAACGCCGAAAATTGCCCGATCTGCCTGATGAAGAAAATAGGCACAAAAAAGCAAGAGAAGTAATTCCCAACGGTAAAATCGTGACGGTTCTGTCGGCATGAAAAAATATTCCCAATTGTTCTATAATTTGTAGGACATACTTTGTGGGGCATATTATACCACATATTATTTAATAATACTTCCGGTAGTCCTTTAATTAGTAACTATCTATATTTTATTAACTTTTATTAACCGCAGAGAACACGAGTTCGCAGAAAGGAAGTATTTTTAAAAGGAACTTCTACTTCTAAAAACCTCCGTAACAAAATAGTTGATAGCGAATCGTTGATAGCGAATCGTTGAGTGAATAGTTTCGCAAGCGGA
>JAISNF010000110.1 GCA_031276415.1 Planctomycetaceae bacterium | reverse complement strand
CATCGACGTAAAAGGAAAAGATTATCAAGGCAATGCACTGGAAGCCTTGTTGAATAATCCTGCGGAGCATGCCGGAGAAGATTACCTAAAACTTAAACCATTACTCGAAAAAGAGTTTTTCGGTAAAGAATTTCCAAACGATAACATCAGAATCCAAATCATTCACAATATTCTTGACATCCAAAAAATACTCGGTCTGTATGTTACCGATATTATTTACAGTATCAATAATTTACAGGCGGATCTGGAAACAATTGACGAGAAGGAAAGGGATATTGTCGGTTTGGCGATGAACAATGATAAGAAAGTAAATGAGCGATTAAACCGGATTAGTTCTTATTTTGGTTTTTTTGGCGATGCTTTTATATTGACGCCAAAACCGGATAAAAATAAAAAGGGACAAGTCAAAAATCAATCAGAAATTGACGCCGGCAATGCTCATAATGTTTCTGTACTTCGTGCGCTTGGGGCAATACGACAGGCAACTGCTCACTTCAAAAATTTCAACATTCCTTTCAGCAAGTACGACGATATGAAAAAAGTATTCAAGAAAGATTTTAAGGTTGAATGGGATATTTTTGACAACTTGTATGCCAAGCGAATCGAAGACATTAACGATACATTTATTGAGCATTCAGCAAAAAATCTGAATATCCTGTTCGATTCGCTCGGAGCAAAATCTTACAACGAAAAACAACACATCGCCGGAGAATATTACAATTTCACTATTCTTAAACAAGGCAAAAATCTAGGCGTAAATATGAAACAACTCCGAGAATTTATGATTAAAAAATATTACGGCGAACTAAATGACGAAAAACACAATTCATACCGCCAAAAAATTTATGCCGTTACTGATTACATTTTGTTCCGTGAATTATACCAATCCAATGAACTAGAAGAGATGGTCGCAAATTTACGAGAAACAACAAACGACGACGCAAAGAAGAATTTGTATGAAGGTTTTGCAGAAACTGTTTGGTCAAAAGTGCAAGATATTCTTTTACCGTTTTTCCAATTATTCAATGGCGATTTTCCTAAATTACGTTCAGAAGAGTTGCCGGAAAGTTTAATTGACGAAGTTAAACTCAATACAAAGAAAACTATTCCGTTTGTTCAGATGATTTCGTTTATGTGTAATTTTTTAGACGGCAAAGAAATCAATGAATTGTTGACGGCTTATATTCATAAGTTTGAAAATATTCAAACGTTTATTGATACGATTAAGGGTTTGGGCGAGCAAGTTGCGTTTACAAAAAAATATGATTTGTTCAATGATTATAGTTGTAAGCGTGCGGGTAGTATTGCCGAACAGTTACGAATACTTGCCAGTATCGGCAAAATGAAAGGCGATTTAAGCGATGTTAAGCGTCCGTTATACAAAGCGGCAATTAGGACTTTAGGTATTGAGAAACTTGAGTTTGAAAATGACGATGAAAAGTTTAATAAGTGGCTTGAAGACAACGTGATTACCGGAGACGGCGCAAAAAAGAAAGATTGTAATCCGTTCCGTAATTTTATTGCGAAACAAGTTATTAAATCGAACAGGTTTATTTATCTTGTCCGATATACGAGACCGCAAACGGTGAGGGCATTGATGCAAAATCAAAATATCGTCCGGTATGTTTTAACGCGATTGCCGGAAAAGCAAATCGATAAATATTACAAACTGATAAGTAACGGCAACGAAAAAGAGTTATCGGATAAAATTGGCGAGTTGACCGTCAAGTTATCTAATCTTTCTTTTCAATCGCTTGTCAACAGCAAAGGTAAAATTAAAGACGCATCAAGTCAACCCGGAAAACGAAATGTCGAAATCGAAAAACTCAAAGGGCTTGTCGGTTTGTATTTGACGGTTGCGTTTGTTGCGATAAAGCAACTCGTTAAAACAAATGCGAGATATTATATTGCGTTTGCCGTATTTGACAGAGATTTTCATTTGTTCAAGGAAAAATTTAAAGACGATACTAATTTCAAGCACACTATAGGAAATTTTGACAATTATTTTGCTATTACAGAATATTTTCTCGATGAAGACGATAAAGTGCGATATGTTCCTGATCCGAATTTATCAGACGTAGAAAACAAAAAGGCGTTATTCAAGTTTCTTGATACGCGAGCGGGTAAATGGCATTTTACAAAAAAATGGAACTCTATTTTACGCGACAATATTTCCGAAGCAAAAAAAATTCAAGATACGGGCGGTTTACTTGTCGAGGTACGCAATCATGCGGAACATTTAAACGTGTTGATGAATCTTACGAAATACATTGACGATTTCCGCAAAAATTCAAAAGAACCGATGCAATCGTATTTTGAACTGTATCATTATGTTTTACAACGAATGATGATACAGGCAAATTCGCAATCGTGGAATATTGGCGAATTTGCGGATAAGATAAACAAATTTCACACGCCGTCGCATGACTTGATCAAATACGCTTATGTTTCGCTTGCGTATAATTTGCCGCGATATAAAAATTTAACGGTCGAAGCGTTGTTCGACGATGACAGCGAAGCCGGAAAAGAGTTGAATGCCAAATGGAAACAGAAGGAGAACGAAAAGGAAAAGAAATAAAACAATTAACCAACGGACAAAAATTTTCCGTAATTTATTCAATGCATCTTTTAACGATGTTCGACTTACCGAGCAAAACGAAAAGGGAACGCCGTATTTATCGGCAATTCCGAAAACGATTACTTGAACTCGGTTTTACCAAAATCCAATTTTCGG
>JAISNF010000017.1 GCA_031276415.1 Planctomycetaceae bacterium | reverse complement strand
CCTGATGATCCTGAAGCGTTTTTACTTCTTGCGGACATTGCGATTTCCGAAGCGCGTTATCTTGAATGTTCTATGTTGAGCAAACATGCGTTAAATCTTGTCGAAAAATTTTCCGTCAATCCGCAACGTCAACATTCACTTCGGATGTACGGTGAAAAACTTCTCGCTGATATTGCGGAACGGCGAAACCATTGGAGTGAAGCGGTTAAACAGTTGACCAAGTTGCACGAATTGGAACCCCAAAACGCCGAATATCTTTATCGGCTTGGTTTGGTGCAATTTCGGCTTGGTCAAAAAGACGAGGCGGTTAAAGTTCTTTCCCAAGCGGAAACTTTGGACAATAAACTATTGCCGGCGTTGATTCTTCTTGCCCAACTATCAGAGCAACTTGGAAAAAACGAAGAAGCCGCTCAATATCTTACGGAAGCGATTGAGAAAAACGGAGACAATCCGCGTGTTCTAATTGCGGCTGCCGATTTGGAATTGATATGGAACCATTTGGATAAAGTCAAAATGTTTGCCGAAAAAGCCCATCAACTTGATCCTAATTTATCGGATGCAATAATAACTCTTGGAATTGTCGATCTTTACGCTGAAGATTATGAAAAGGCAGAAGAAAAATTTACAAAAATTGCGGATGCCCAGCCGAACAATTCGGAGGCGATGATTGGTTTATCTCTTGCTCTTTGCGAGCAAAATGATGCCCAACAATTGCGGCGTGCTTTTACGCTTGCGAAACGGAACGCCGATCAAAATCCGTATTCTGTTGATGCGCAAACAACATTAGCGTGGGTGCTTATTCAGGTTAATTCATTGGATGAAGCGGAAAAAATTCTCATGCGGTATTTTAACGCCAATGAATTAAATTCTCCCGGTGCTTATTATCTTGCGGTTATTTTTTCAAAACAAAACCGCAAGGATGAAGCAATCTTATTCTTGAAAACAGCATTAGCGGAAAATATCAATTTCCCCAAACGTACCGCCGCAGAAAAATTGCTCAAAACACTTACAGAAGGACACCTCTAAAAATAAAAGGAACTTCTAATTAACTGGTTTTTTTTTATTAACCACAGAGGACACGGAGAACACAGAGTTCACAGAGAGGAATTTTTTAAGAGACTTTTTTGAATATGTTTTACTTAACTTTTAATATCATTTACAAAAAATATCATAATCAATAATAGTTGATCAGAATAACTTCCTATCTCTGTGTTTTCTGTGTTCTCTGTGTCCTCTGTGGTTTTAAAAAATAAAGTTGAGTTTTTAGAAGTTCCCTAAATTCGTTGGTTTTTAGCAATTCCCCAATAAAAAATATATTGGTGACTCGCTCTTGACATATTCATCTTTATGAGAGAAAATCTTCCTTTTGGTAATTTTGAGTTTTAACGATTATCAATATCAGGGTTGAGGTTAATGTTTCATGGGTTATGACACAATTATCATCGGAGCGGGAATGTCTGGTCTTGCTGCCGGAATTAGATTGGCTCATTACAATCAACGAGTCTGCATTCTCGAACAACATTACGCAGTCGGCGGACTCAACTCGTTTTACCGTCAACGCGGTCGAACTTTGGATGTCGGACTTCACGCATTGACTAATTACGTCCCAAAAGGAACAAAATCCGGTCCTTTGTCGCGGCTTTTACGGCATCTCCGGCTCACATGGGACGAACTCGCCTTAGTACCGCAAATCGGTTCAACAATTGCGTTTCCGAACATTCGGCTAAATTTCAACAACCACTTCGAATTATTTGTTTCTGAAGTTCGGAAATATTTTCCGAAACAAGTTGACGGATTGATGCGGTTGGTAAATGAATTGATTGATTATGACCAACTTGGTATTGGACTTTCCGGCGGTTCTGCGCGGGCGTTTGTTTCACGGCATATTTCTGATCCGTTGCTGATTGAGATGATTTTCTGTCCGCTTCTTTATTATGGCGGATCACGGGAACGCGATATGGAATTTGGACAATTTTGCATCATGTTTCGTTCCATTTTTCTTGAAGGTTTCGCTCGCCCATTCGATGGTGTGCGTCTTATTTTGAAAAAATTATTGAATAAGTTCAAAATGTTGGGCGGAGAATTACGTTTGCGAACCGGAGTTCAGAAAATTTTTTCACACAAAGGACGAGTCAATAAAATCCGTTTGAGTGACGGTTCCGATGTTGAAACGAAAAATGTCCTTTCTTCAGCGGGTTGGCTCGAAACAATGCAACTTTGCGATTGCCAAACCGCCGAAGAACAAAGCCGGCAACTCGGAACCGGTCAACTCGGATTTATTGAAACTATTAGCGTTTTGGACAAAGAACCAAAACATTTGGGACACAACCGGACAATTGTTTTTTTCAATGATTCGGATTGTTTTTCTTATGAAAAACCGATTACTCCGGTTGATCTTCGAAGCGGAGTGATTTGTTCGCCGAATAATTTTGATTACGTGGAATCGTTGGGCGAAGGAATTATCCGAATCACCGCTCTCGCCAATTTCGATCAATGGAAAAATCTTGAACCGGAAGAATATCGGCGTCAAAAAAAGATTTGGTATGAAAATATTTTGACATCGGCGATTCGGTTTATTCCTGATTTCCGGCAACACGTTATTGATACGGACATGTTCACTCCCTTAACAATTCGCCGTTTCACACGCAAAGAAAACGGAGCCATTTACGGCGCACCGGAAAAGAAATATGACGGTCGAACTCATCTGGAAAACTTATTTGTTTGCGGTACAGATCAAGGTATGGTAGGTATTATCGGGGCGATTGTCAGCGGAATTACAATTGCAAACCGTTATCTGTTGTCGGAAAGTTAGCGTAAATATTAACGTGAATATTAGCGTGAATATTAAAATAATTTGAGTAAAATATTTCAGAAGTTTTGAGCAGTACAAGAATTAGATTTTAATTGAATTTATTGCGAATAGAATTTACGATTTTAAAAGATTGATTAGTATATGTCTTCAGAAAATTTACAGGAGCAGGTTTTAGAACTTCAAAAAGAGAACGCCAAACTCTCGCGTCAGATTGCGCGTTTACAAGCGGCGTTTGACCGTAATAAGGCTGCGGCGGCATCGGTTGCCAATATTTCGGCAATGCACGCTTTGGAAAAACGGAAACAAGAACAATACATGCAACTGCTTCTGGAAAACAGCCCCAGTATTATTCTTTTACTGGACAAAAACAATTGCATTTCTTATTGTACAAAGACATTTCTGATACAGGCGGACATTCCTTATTTTGCCGCAATTAAGGGAAAACATTTTCGTGAAGTTTTTCAACAGTTTGCCGATCAAGCATGGATGGACGATTTGGAGTCCCGATTGTGTACGGCGGTACAATCGCAAAAACCGCTGGAATATGAAGTCAGCCTCAATATCGATCAAAAAGGAATCCGGCGTTACAATTTGCAATTTGTTTCTGTACATTATCAAGAACTTGATTTTGAAGGTTCGATTATGATGTTGTACGACATCACGGAAATTCGTCAGATGCAGGAAAGTGCGGAACAGGCAAAAAACGAAGCCGAACAAGCCAGTCTGGCGAAAAGCACTTTTCTTTCCAATATGTCGCACGAAATCCGAACACCGATGAATGCAATTATCGGAATGACCGCAATCGCAATATCGTCCGGCAACAACGAGAAAATGATGTATTGTCTTTCAAAAATTGAGGAAGCGTCAACACATTTACTTGGTGTTATCAATAATATTCTGGACATGTCCAAGATTGAAGCGAACAAATTTGAATTATCTTATGTGGACGGACATTTGGAGAAAATTTTGCAACGGGTTGCTAATATTGTCAATTATCGTGTTGAAGAGCGTCATCAGGAATTGGTGGTGCGGATGGATCCTGATTTGCCGGCAATTATCGAAACGGACGAGCAACGTCTTTCGCAGGTTTTGACCAATCTTCTTGCCAATGCGGTTAAATTTACACCGGAAGGCGGTTTGATTCGTTTGAATGCGGAACTTTTGGAAGAGCGAGATGGTTATTGTGTGATCGAGTTTGATGTTATTGACACGGGAATTGGTATTGCGCCGGAGCAGTTACCGCGACTATTTAATTCTTTTGTTCAGGCGGACAACAGCACTTCCCGCAAATTTGGCGGAACAGGACTTGGGTTGGTGATTTCGAAAAAGATTGTCGAAATGATGGGAGGCAACATTTGGGTTGAATCTGAACCCGATAAAGGTTCTGCGTTTACGTTCACGATCAGAGCGAAACGTAAAAGCAGTGAAAACGCCAACTATTTACGACCTGGTGTTGCGATTGACAATCTTCGTTTGCTGGTGGTGGACGATTCACCTGAAGTTTTGGAATATTTTTCGCTTCTTACGGAAAAATTGCATATTCACTGTGATGTGGCGAAATCAGGGCAGGAAGCGTATCAATTGATCAATACAAAAGGAAGTTATGATATTTATTTTATTGACTGGAAGATGCCGGAGATGGATGGTATTGAACTTACCCGTCAAATTAAGGCGCGGGGAAGTGAGCCGTCGGTTATTGTGATGATTTCCGCGATGGAATGGGGGATTATTGAGACGGAAGCGCGTAAGGCGGGAGTTGATCGATTTTTGCAGAAGCCGGTGTTTGCTTCAATGATTGTCAATTGTTTGAACAGTTATCTTGGTATTAAAGAGAGCATTGATCCGAAACAGGAAGTTCACGAGGGGCTTTTTGCGGGCAAACGGATTTTGCTGGCGGAAGATGTGAAGATCAACCGTGAAATTGTCAAGGCTCAACTGGCAATTACCAAAGTGGAGATTGACTGTGCGGAAAATGGATTGGAAACATTGGAGAAGTTTGCTGCTTTTCCGGATCAATATGATATGATTTTTATGGACATGCAGATGCCGGAAATGGACGGAGTGGATGCGACCAAAGCGATTCGGGCGTTGGACATACCGAAAGCGAAAACGATTCCGATTGTGGCAATGACGGCGAATGTTTTTCGTGAAGACATTGAGCGATGCCTTGATGTCGGGATGAATGATCACATTGGTAAACCGTTGGATTTTGCTATTGTCATGGAAAAGATGAAAAAATATATTTTCGTCTGATATTTCGGCGGTTGGTGATAATTCAAGGACGACATTTTCGCTAAAACATGCTGAAACATTGCAACGGTTGATGTTAATTTCTGATGTTAATATCTGATATTATTTCTGATTTCCGTCCGTAAACAGAGTCAAGTTTGAAACAACGTGAAGTATAATTACGGCAGGTTTTATTTTAGGTTTTATGAACCAAAGAAAGAACGAAGAATGAACAAAGACCTCACACAAGGTAATCCGGCGAAATTAATTATTCTTTTTACTATTCCTTTGCTTATCGGGAATCTTTTCCAGCAATTCTACAATATTGCGGACACGTTTATTGTTGGTCGGGTTATTGGTATGCATGCATTGGCGGCGGTTGGTTGTACGGGTTGCCTGATGTTTTTGGTGATTGGTTATATTTTCGGTTTTACATCCGGCACGGCGATTATTACGGCTCAACGTTTTGGAGCGGGCGACATGGTTGGAGTGCGCCGAAGTTTTGTCGCCAATCTTATTCTTGGCGCATTCATGGCGGTAGTTTTGACAATTATTGGCGTGTTGTTTGCTCATCCTTTGTTGGTTTTGATGCAAACTCCGCCGGAGATATTTGAAGACGCCTATCAATTTATTGTTATCATATTTTACGGTTTAGCGGCGTCTATGTTGTTCAATGTCTTATCCAATAGTTTACGGGCGGTTGGCAATAGTCAGGCTCCGCTTTGGTTTTTGATTTTTGCCAGTATTTTGAACATTATTCTTGTTTATGGTTTTATTTGCGGGTTGAAAATGGGGGTGGACGGAGCGGCGTGGGCGACGGTGTTTGCACAACTTATTTCCGGTTTACTTTGTTTGCCGTATATTTTGAAGAAGGGTTCGGTATTCCAACTGACGAGAAGCGATTGGCAATTTAGTAGTCATGAATTATGGGAACATCTTCGAATTGGTTTACCGATGGGATTTCAACTTTCGATTATTGCTATTGGTGTTATTGTTCTTCAATTTGCGTTGAATAAACTTGGGGCGGTTCCGGTGGCGGCGTTCACGGCGGCGCAACGAATTGACATGGTTGCGGTGTT
>JAISNF010000570.1 GCA_031276415.1 Planctomycetaceae bacterium | reverse complement strand
CTGTAAACATGTTCCCTTTTTTTTCATAAGGAGAAATACTATGAAAAAGACACTCGGTTTTGGTTTTACGCTCGTTGAATTGTTGCAGATTATTTGTAATGTAATCTGTAAAATTCTTTCCTTTTTTTCCACAGGAGAAAAAAACATGAAAAAGAAATTACGTTTCGGTTTTACACTTGTCGAACTGTTGGTGGTGATTGCGATTATCGGTGTTTTAATTGCGTTACTGTTACCCGCAGTACAAGCAGCACGCGAGGCAGCAAGACGGATGCAGTGTTCGAATAACTTCAAACAGCACACTCTCGCCTTGCATAGTTACCATGATACTCAAAATGGTCTTCCGGCTGCCCGTGCCTGGTTAAGTCCCTACAAAGTGAGTGCAACAGCAACCGAAACAGACCAAATGAATGAAGAATATTGGGGACCATCATTCTTCATTTTACCTTACATGGAACAAACCCAACTCTATGAAAACGCCGTTAATGAAGTAAAAAATCATGGCTCTTTCATATACTTGTACCAAGTTCCAACCTTACAAAATATTATTGTTCCTAGTGTTTGCTGTCCTTCTGATAGTGAAGCCAAAAAACCAGCATACACGGCATCACCTACCGCACGAAGTAGTATCGTATCGTGTCGCGGTGATATTTATGCACGTGTGGAGTTTTTAGCAACAGCACTGACATCAAATGAATATAAAGGAGGTCAAAATCGTGGTGTTTTTGGTGTGTTTAAGTTTAAATCTTTTGCTTCTATTGTTGATGGAACATCCAATACGGTAGTATTTAGTGAAACAGCAGTGTCCACTGCTCAAGATGATCGAACTGTTAAAAGCGGTGTTTTGGCTAAATATCCTGCTGGAGGTATGACTTCCGCTTACGGGGCTTCCTGTTTTGCTCAACAAAGCGGAAACGAATTATTACAACCTTCCGGTAGTGCTTTTGATTCGTCATATCGAGGTTTACGTTTTGGTGATGGACGTATTGCTATGGGCGGTTTTGCAACAGTTCTGCCGCCCAATTCACCTTCATGTACACCAACTGAGCACCGTGCCGGTTGGGCACTTTATACTGCAACAAGTTACCACACCGGCGGTGTGAATGCGGGATTGCTGGATGGTTCTGTGCGGTTTATTTCCAATACCATCAATACCGGAACATTGACAAATGTCCAACAATTAACCGGTCCCAGTCCTTATGGAGTTTGGGGAGCCTATGGAACAATTGACGGCGGCGAAAGCCAAACTTTGAATTAAACCTTAACCTTAATATTTTTAAAACACAATACAATGTTACGTAAATTGATTTTATCTGGTTTTGTTTTCTGCCTGATATTTGTTTTGAGCGGATGTGGTGATTCTTCACGCCCTAAAGACCTTCCCGATCTTCAGCCGTGTACTTTAACGATTACACAGGATAATCAAGGATTGGCAGACGCTTTTGTGATGTTTTATACGGTTGATCCCAATAGTACAAAATGGGTAATCGCCGGTAACACCGATGCCAATGGTAAAGTTGTTCCTAAAACACACGGTAAATTTTCGGGAGTGCCGGTTGGAGAATACAAAATAGTTGTTACTAAAACAGAACAGGTTGAAGTCGGAGCCGTTCAGCAAACATCGGGCGATACAACCAATACTCCTCCGCAAAAGGTGGATATTTATTACTTAATTGATAAAATGTACACCGATGTTTTAACAACACCATTGACAATCACCATCAAAAATGGAAAAAATGTCCAAACATTTGATGTTGGTAAACCTGTTCGTGAAAAAAGTAAGATTATCGTTCTATAACAAATATTACTTGAAAAACAAAAAATAGGCAATATTTCGCCGACAATACCCTTGTTTTCGGACGGAAATGAAAACAAGATCAACCGGCGCAACCGTGGGTGAAAACCCTTCGGCGAAAGGTTGCCTACCTCTGTATAAAACCTCATTTCTACCTAATTTTCTGAACAAAACAACCTCAGTAGCAAGAAGTGATATAAACAATCAACCTCATTACCTCATTAAAAAATAACAAAAATAATAATGAGGTAATGAGGTTGTTGTGTGTTATTTTAATTGGGCTACTGAGGTTGTTTTGTTAGGAAAAATTTAAGTGAAAATGAAGTTGTTAAAATAATTAATAATTGATAGTTTCGCAAATACGGAATTATAACCACAGAAAACATAGAGAAGAAAAATTTAATTTTACAAAGTTATTTTAGATCAAAAGTTAATTATAATATTAAATAATGTTTCAATTCCAATTAAAAATGTCCTCTGCGTTCTCTGTGTCCTCTGTGGTTAATAAAAATATATTTGTGGTTTTTAGAAGTTCCCATTATTGTTCTTTTTGCGAAAATCATAGCATAATCGTTATTATATTACATGTCCTATATTTAAAAAATATTTCAAGAAATCTGCGATTTTCGTAAACAATGTATTGACAATTAATAATGGCATACGCTATTATCATTTCAGTTCAATTATCGAATACGACATCAATACGAA
>JAISNF010000565.1 GCA_031276415.1 Planctomycetaceae bacterium | reverse complement strand
CAGTCAATAAAATCATTCATCCTCAATAATTCCAGAACCGCCGCAACCATTCCATGTTCGTGAACATAGTCGCCGTAAGAAATGTTGACCACAAAAAGAAACGTCAGCAACATCAGTATCAAACGCGGAACAAATAGAAACAATTGCCAAAACAACACCGATTGGTTCAACCGCTCACGGCGTTCCGCCTCCGAAACCACCGGCGAATCCTGACGTTGCATTCCAATCGGAACTCCACCCGGAAGACCAAAATCAGACGCCGCCTGTTGAAGTACAGAACTTTGCTCGGAAACAGAACCTTTTTTGCTGTTGTTATGAAAAACAGTGGAAATCCGCCGCCAGTCCGGTATTGACGAAGAACGCCAAGACAACTGAATAACCGGATGAATCAAAGGATACAAAGAATACCAAAGTCCAAATATTGCCGCCGAAAACGCCATCAAAACAATCGTCTCATACATGTTCGTAATCGGAGCCCAACCGGTTATCCACGCCCGAAGAATTCCGCCGATAAACGTTATCAAAATCGAAAAACAAAGCAACACAATTCCCGACCAGAAAAAAAATTCTTCCGGCGAATGAGATTGAATCATTTTCGGCAAAGGAATCAATTGCTCCGGCAAATCTTTTTGCGGCAAAGAATCGTCAATCATTTCTTGGCGGATTTTACTCAAAAACAAAGAAATGCCGGTCAATACAACGGCTCCGGCAGCAAATACCCACATCCAGAAAAACGGCGCAAGTCGTTGATAACGATATTCCGTATTCAGCAAACCGCGTTGCGGATAAGATGTTTTACGGACATATTCGCTCATCAATGTATTTTCCGAATCCACAAATTGCCCCCGTAAATTTTCCGCAAGAGAAGCGGCATTTCGCAACGATTCCTGAAAAATCGCCGCCGCTTCGTTAATACTTCGGTTTCGTCCGCCTAATGTGTACGCCGTCAAAAGATTGATAAAATCAGCACGAACACGGCTAATCGAATCCGCATCAAACGATTGTTCCGCCGAAGAACGTGTTTGCGATAAGAAAAATGAGGAAAATTCATTGCCCGTAAATAATTCCTGCTCCCATTGTTTTTCTTCCGCTAATTCTTCCGGTTTTTCTTCTATTTCTTTTTCTTCTGTTTCTGTTGTTTTGGTGTTGCTTGTTTCTTTATCTGCAACTGCCGGCAATTTATCTTCGTCAAATTTCAGACTTTCTTTATCGTTGGTTGGTTCGCCTACGATGTTTTTAATTGCCGCCAATTCTGCCAATATTGAATCCGGTATTGGAGCGGATGAGGCGGACGTTTTACGCTGAAAATCCTGATTGAAAAACCGGCGGATAAAATTATCGCCGCCGAAAAGAACCATTTGCATTGTTCCCCAAGGTTGAACCGACGGTGAAACATTCGACGAATCGCCCAACGCCGACAACGCCGCAACCGGAAGAACCCGCAATGATTCTCCGTTGTCATAAAGAGCCAGATAAGCCGTCTCAATATCACGCCGAAGCGTTTTAATCGCATAATAATAATTCAATGCAATCCGTCTTATTACCTGTTTGTTGTGTTCTTTATTTTCCGGCGAATGGAGCAACGGAAGCAATCGGTTAATATCTGTATGATTACTATTATTACTATGATTACTATTTGTATGATCCGCCTCCGAATTGTTTGCCGGCGAACTGTTTGTTGCCGGATTTATTGTTTTGGGGTTGTTTGTTTCCGAAGCAAGACGCCGGAAAACAGCACTTGGATAAACACTTTCCATCACCGCCAGACTTTCTTCAAAATTTTCGTCAATCATTTTGAGGAGATGTTCGAAATGTTTTTCAACAACATTGAGATTTGGCGGAACCATTTCGCCATATTCATTGATTCGATCAAATGCTCCGGCTAAAAGGCGGATTTCCCGAACGATTTCATGCCATTGTTGCGTAGTGGGGTGCAGGTCATGTTCCGATTCATTTTCATTTTCTTGATCGGGGATATTGGGTTGAATTGACTGGCGAGCCGGAATTTCGCCGAGTTCCAGCAAATGTCCCCAAGATTCCAAGACAAAAGCAAAAGACGAATGTTGTTCCGCTGAAAAATCAATTGTTTGCTGCAAAATATCAATCATTCGGGTCGGACGTAAACGTTGCGGATGAAAAGTGAGTTCCTGATACAGAGTCATGGCGGCGTTAATTCGTTCTGTGATTTGATCGTACCGAATCGGAACTTCCATATTCAGCCGTTGCATTCGGCGCCGTTCAATATCGGCAAGACGTTGCTGAAACCGTTGCGATTGCTTCAATTGAAATACGGCAACACGTTGTAATCCTGCGCGTGTATTGTTCGCAAGCGGAATTTCCAAAACTTCGGTACGATAATCAGTTTCCGCTGCCGGAAAAATCGGAATATAATCCCAGATTTCCGGTTCACCCAACCAGGAAAGGAGGAGTTCATCGGCGTCGAAATAGCGACCTTCCGGCGGCAACAATACCCGAATCCGTTGATAAATCAATTCTGCCTGATTGACGGTGATTCCGTGAATTGCCAATGCTGCTGTTGTTAATTGTTCGGGCGTGGCTTCGTGTGAACCGGACAATCGCGTGTCAAAATCATTCAAAAGATCGCTACCGCCAATCAAAAAACGATATGATTCCGGTTTTTCGTTATTTGATGTCGGGTCGATATTTTCGGGATCGAAATTTCCCTGATTATTTTGTTTTTGGGGTTGTGATTCGATTATGCGGTTTAATTCCGTCAAAATCGTATCGTCCCGAACAATAAACGGTCGCGAACTTCCGCAAATCTCACGGACAATCCGTTTGGAAAAAGAATTTAACGGCATAACACGTCCGCCGTCAAAAACCGGAGTTGTTCCCCAGACGTTCCCGCTTTGGGCGAAAACGCTTGCCGAACAAGAGAACATTACCGCACAAACCACAATAACTAACAAAATTTTTCGCGATAACATCATTTTTTGCAATATTTCAGTCATTGGAAATTTTTAAAGGAATTTTTAATAATGACAAACTTATTTTTATTAACCACAGAGAACACGGAGAACACGGAGGAAATTTTTAATTGGAATCGAGACGTTATTTAATATTGGTAACTTCTAATAACTGGTTTTTTTATTAACCACAGAGAGCACAGAGTTCACAGAGAAATTTTTATTTCTCAATCTTAACCCCGCTGATGTGATGTGCATAACCGTCCTTGCGGGACTTAGGAAATATTACGGAATTTTAACTAAATCAAGACATTACTCAATAAATACAAAAATTTTTCTTCTCTCTGCTCTCTGTGTTCTCGGCGGTTAATAAAAATATATTTGTGGTTTTTAGAAGTTCCCGATTATAAATGTTATGATTGACTTTTGACCTGAAATAATTTTTTAAAAAATATTTTTCTTCTTTGTGTCCTCTGTAGTTCAATAAAAAACCGGTTATTAGAAGTTACCATATTGAAATATAATATTCTTGTACCGTAGGCGAATATTATTATGTGTTTAATCATCGTCTGACGGTTCCTGAAAGAGAGTTTCGAGAATTCGTGTATTTCGCTCAACAGTCAGAATGGCACGTTGAGTTTCCACGCCGTCACTTCCTTCCGCTTCCATCGGAAAAACATGACGCTTTTCAGGCAACGCAAAACGAATACCAAAAGAACCGTCAGGTTGAACTTTGATCGGTTCATTCCGAATCGTTACCTGAACACTCGGATCCGTTTTACCATGAATAATAATGTCCACATCAATATTAAACAGAAAATTACGGCGAGTTTTTTCCGAACCCAATCCTTGATGCTGAGAAGCACGGTAACGCGAAAGAAGCGGTGCCGACATTGGACGATGTAATTGTTCCTCAAATATTTTTTTGAGTTCCTGATTATTGTTATCGCCGCCGCTTAATTTATAAATTCGCCCCAAATCTTCCGCCACTCCGCGCCAATTACCATCAAGATTGTCCAACTCATCAATAACCTGCTGTTGCGGAGTTTCAACAATGTTGCTGGAAACAAGAGAATAAAATTTCTTTTCCCGCGAAATATAACCAAGTTCAATCTGGAATACCGAAGGCGGATTCATCACGTCCAAATACCAGTTATTCACTCCTCCATGAATCAAAATATCACGAACAATTGACCGTTTCGGTTGCGTTATTCCGTCCGATTCCAAACGGAAAAGACGAATAATCGGCAATGACGTATGCCAAAACATTCCCAATGCGACTTTGGCTCGTTCTACTGTTCGGGCTGTTATTTCCCAAAAAGCGTGAAGCCAAAATGGATCACGAACCAACAAAACAAGCCGATCCTCGCGTCCCTCGTCCGTGTGTGTGCTAATATCACGCCGAAGTTTTTTACGATATTGAGATGCTGTTCCCGTGTCTTTGTTTGGTTCTACCGCAATGATAACAGCATTCTGTTTTCGGAAAATTTCCTTCTTAACATCCTTGTCTTTAGTATCCTTGTCTTTAACATCCTTATCTTTGACATCTTTGTCTTTGACATCCTTGTCTTTAACATCTTTATCTTTAACATCTTTATCTTTAATATCTTTATCTTTAACATCCCTATCTTTAATATCCTTGTCTTTAACATCTCTATCTTTAATATCCTTGTCTTTAACATCCTTATCTTTAAGAACCTTGTCTTTAATATTTTTGTCTTTAACATATTTATCTTTGGTGTATTTATCTTTAATATCTTTGTCCTTAACATCTTTCGTGCCGGCAGGCGAAGAAACGGCGGATTTGTGGCGTGAAGTTTTGCGTGAAGTTTTCGCAGATAATTTCGCCAATAATTTGGGCGATAATTTGTGGGATAACTTTTGGGATAATTTTGAAGATGCAGAGGACGAGGAGATTTTTTTTTCTTTTTTTTCTTCTATTTTCTTTTTTTCAGGTTTTGCCGATATTGTTCTGTATTTTGAGGTAGTTTTATACAGTTTAGCAAGCCGTTTACGAATCAATTCCCGACCGAGTTTCGTGCGTGATTTTAACGCTAAAACGCTAATGAGTTTATCTTTGCGCATTGTGTGCCAACCGAAAATAGAAAGTTCTTTAGCAAGAGTGCCTAATTCTTTGGCGGTCAATAAATTGAGTTCTGTCGAAATTGCCACAGTCATTGTCTCCTGTTATTTTCATTTAGGTTGGTTGTATTGATAACCGTTCGGTTACACTGTCAAATTTTAAAAGGCTGAAAATACAAAATAGCCGGAATAGTTAAAATAAACATTATACGTCAATTAAGGACTTTAAAAAATGAACTTCCTAACTATACCAAAAAAATAAAAAAAAACAACTATCCACCCTCACTTTTTTAAAAAATCTCCAGATTTTCGCAATGCGGAATTATGATTCGATGGGATCATAATTCCGATGGGTTAAAACCCATCGCTACATTGGAAATACCCTTGCTGGGGCAATTTTAAACAATCATCCCAATCACACGAATCACAAAAATCACCGTTCAGACATTTAATTCCGCATTGCGACAACTATTCACTATTCACTATTCACTAAAAAGTATTTTGGTAAAAAATAAAATAGGCGGATTTTCGGCAAACCTTACTTGCAATCTATTTTATAATTTTGTATAATTTGTGAACTTTACACTGAATCGACATTTTGTCGATGTCTTTCGTCTAAACTTCCTTCAAATCCCAAAAAAATAATGTATCCACACGACACCATGAATTCAAACACCGGTTCTCGTATTTCAGGGCAACTTGCCGGAATTACACCGCAAGGACTTTACGATAAATGTATGGCTCTCGCCAGTAATCTCTGGTGGAGTTGGCATCCCGAAGTCATTAACTTGTTTCGCTCTCTCGACCCAATCCGATGGCGCCAACTTGGTCATAATCCAATCGCCTTGTTACGGGAGTTTACTCCAGAACGTCTTGAAATTCGCGCTGCGGAATTGGTTCTTTACACGCGAATTGATCAGGCGTTTCGCCGAATGACAGAGTACATGAACAAACAAACTCCCTGGTCACGGCGAAATGTCGGTGTTCTCGGCTCACAACCGGTTGCCTATTTTTCGCTTGAATTTGGAGTTCATGAATCTGTTCCGATTTATTCCGGCGGTCTTGGTGTGTTGTCCGGTGATCATATTAAAAGTGCCAGCGGTCTTGGAGTGCCATTAGTTGCGGTCGGACTTTTTTATAATCAAGGATATTTCAAACAACATCTTGACGGCAACGGCTGGCAACAAGAAGAATACCTTGACACAATGGTAGAATATCTGCCTTTGGAACCGGCAACCGATCCCAAAGGAGCAAAAATTACCGTCTCCATCCAAACACGTACCGGAACAATTTACGCAAAAGTCCGGCAAATGAATGTAGGACGAGTTCGGTTATTGCTTCTCGATACCGATCTTGAAGAAAATCAACCCGAAGATCGGCAATTAACAAGCCGTTTATACGGCGGTAACAACCGAACACGTATCCGGCAAGAAATTGTGTCCGGTATTGGCGGTATTCGGGCGTTGAAAGTTCTTGGAATTACTCCGGGCGTTTATCATCTGAACGAAGGGCATAACGCTTTTGCAACTCTTGAGGCTATTCGCCAGCGAATGAATGACGATGGAGTAAGTTTTGATGCGGCAGCCAGCGATGTTGCCCAGAAAACAGTGTTCACGACGCACACTCCGGTTCCGGCAGGTCATGACCGTTTTGACAGCAACCTGATCGAAGAACATCTTGGTCCGCTTCGCGATGAACTCAAAATTGATCATGGTCATCTCATGTCGCTTGGACGCGTCGATCCAAGTAATAATAGCGAACCGTTTTGTATGACGGTTCTCGGATTAAAAATGTCCCGTTGCGCAAATGCAGTGGCATCATTACACGGTGTTGTTTCGCGGAAGATGTGGCATTGTCTTTGGTCTCATTTGCCCGAAGAAAAAGTCCCTATTGGTCATATTACAAACGGTGTTCATGTTCCCAGTTGGATGGCTTGGCAAATCAATACGTTGTTTGAACGTCATTTGTCCTCTTCATGGTCGGAAGAATCTTATGATCCTAAAGAATGGGAGGCAATTCAGGGAATTGATTCCGGTGAACTTTGGGAAACACATTGTGCATTGAAAAATCTCCTTATTGCGTTTGTCCGGCGCAGAATTAGCCGTCAATGTCGTCGGCGCGGCGAATCGGATGAAATAATTGATCGGGCAAGAACGGTGTTGGATCCGCAAATTCTGACAATTGGTTTTGGACGCCGGTTTGCAACTTACAAACGTGCAACACTGGTTTTGAATGAAATTGATCGAATGGCTAAAATTTGCAATGATCCTGATCGACCGGTTCAATTTATTTTTGCGGGCAAAGCCCATCCGGCGGATCAACCCGGCAAAGAATTTATTCAAACGATTGCCAATCTTCGCAATGATTCGCGGTTTGCGAATCGGTTTGTGTTTATTGAAGACTATGATATTAATGTTTGCCGTCACATGGTTCAAGGTGTGGACGTTTGGCTCAACAATCCGCGGCGTCCATTGGAAGCGTCAGGAACCAGCGGTATGAAAGCGGTTCTTAATGGGGCGTTGAATCTTTCGGTGTTGGACGGATGGTGGGCGGAAGCCTACGATGGAACAAACGGTTTTGCCATCGGAAACGGAACCAGTCATGTTGACGATAAAATTACCGATCAACGCGACGCTGCAAGTTTGTTTGATGTGATTGAAAACGAGGTGGTTCCGTTGTATTACGACCTTGATGAACACGGTTTACCGGCACGTTGGATTAAACGGATGATGAATTCGATTAGTACGTTGGCGTGGCGGTTTAGTGCTCACCGAATGGTTGCCGATTACACAACAGAAGCCTATCTTCCGGCAGCCGGCGGAACAAGTTGTAAAATGGAACGCTGAAAATTAACGCTGAAAATTATTGCCCAAGCGGGGCATTTCCAATGTAGCCGGCGGTTTTAACCGCCGGATTCCCAATCAAAACAATCAAATATTTGCTACGTTCTATTTTTTGTGATTATCAATGAGCAAGATTTCGCCCACAACGTCACCCCAAACTTCGCCGTTTACGACGAAACCGTCATTTCGGGGATTCACACCGCAAGGGTTGAAATTTCTTCACAATCTTAATGCGAACAATCATCGTGATTGGTTTACGGAAAATCGCAACGATTATATTCGGTTTGTGTCGGAGCCGATGAAACAATTAGTGATTTCATTATCACCGATGATTTCGGAACTTGACTCATTGGTGATTACGGTGCCGCATCGTGTTGTTTCCCGTATTTATCGTGACACTCGTTTTTCAAATGATAA
>JAISNF010000557.1 GCA_031276415.1 Planctomycetaceae bacterium | reverse complement strand
GGGTTATTTTGTAACTCTCGCGGATAGCAAAGGAATTATCTATCAGGGAGTTGTTTCGGGAGTAGAATTTGATTCGTCCAAAATCGCCGGATTACAAGGTGAGTTAGTTCCCGGTGTTACGTACAATGTCATCGTCAATACAATCGTTTGTAACGGTACAACCGCCACTAAATCCGTCGCATCCAGTGCATCGGCAACAACCTTGAAATTCTCAGACGCCTCGCTGAAAATTCCACAAGGTCAAAAAGTCGCTTTAACTGGGGTCAATTTAGCAATTGCGGATAATGTTGCAACGTTGCCGACAAGTTTTACCCGTAAGTATGTCATCGAATATACCTACATCGCCGATGCAAAAGGCAAAGCCGATTGGTCAACCGCGTTGACGCAAGATGCAACTAACCTGACACTTACAGGATTGAAAGCCGGAACACAATATTACGCCCGTCTGGTTGCGTATGATGCCGGTACTACTTCGATGACTGAGAAAACTTCCACCAAAATCGTCATCGGTAAAGAATTTAAGTTCAAAACCGTTGCCGCTCCTTTGGCAACCATTACCAAACCAGCCTTTAAACTTGTTCAGGATAATTCGAGCAAGGCTATTGATATGGCTCTTTCGTTCACCGGAAAAGTACCGGTTGATAGTACGAATGCTCCCATTTTACAATCCGGTACAAAATTTTTCTACGAGTTAATCATCTCAACAGATGCCGTACTCGATAAAACAACAGGTAAACTCGCCAACGGTAAAAGTTTTACCTCAACACCAGCGGCATTGGAAGCCAAAGGTGGTAGCGGTAATGACAAAAACGATTTCAAAGTCCCGATTTCAGTGACATTAACCGGAGACGGCAGTGTTTTTGAGGTACTTGATGTCTATTCACTCGACCAATCAACCTTCAAAGCCTTGAACTTCCAACTGTTAGTGCATTACAGCAAAAGTGCTGCTTTAACTGATGTTTACGCAACAGCCTATACAAAAGTTACCAAACTGACGTTGCCAAAATGGTTCGTGTAAGATAAAATAGTTGAGTGTGGGTAGTGGAAGACTTCGCAACGCGGAATTACAATGCTATGCTTCGGCACAAATAATTCCGCCTGCGAACCACTAGCCACTTCTTTTTTTCACCATAAAACACCGATGGGTTAAAACCCATCGCTACCTTGGGATTGCCCCCAATTGGGAAACGTCGCCTACCTGATGATTACAAATTCAAAAGGTAGGCAACGTTTCTCCTGAAACGTTGCGTCGGCGTACTCGCCGACAGTTGAACCTGTTTTCGTTCCCGATCAACCGTTGTAGAGACGCAAGGCATTGCGTCTCTACGATTCCGGCGGTTAAAACCGCCGGCTACATTGGAAATGCCCCGATGGGGCAATTTGAAAATCCTGTAAATTCCCTTGATCACGTCAAAATCTGTTGCTCTTGTCCAAAAATGTCCAAAACAAAAACAGGATTGTCAAATGTGAGAAGTATATTATGTAACGATTCCGTCTTGTGGACTGCTGGCGGTGGCGTAAAGTTTTTTGGGAATCCGACCAGCCAGAAAAGATAATCGCCCGGCTTCACATGCCAATCTCATTGCCTGTGCCATCAACATTGGGTTTTTAGCATTGGCAATAGCAGTATTGAGCAGAACACCGTCAACCCCAAACTCCATCGCCGCCGAAACATCACTCGCCACCCCAACCCCAGCATCGATAATCACCGGATAATCAGAATCGTTTTCTTTCAAATATTCCATGCAAATCCGAATCGCATTCGGATTCAAAATCCCCTGCCCCGAACCAATCGGACTTCCCGCCGGCATGACCGCTGTCGCTCCACAATTTTTGAGCCGTTTGGCAACAAGCGGATCATCCGTTGTATAAACCAAAACTTCAAAACCGTCTTTGACCAATATTTCAGTCGCTTTCACCGTTTCAATCGGATCCGGCAACAATGTTTTGGCATCGCCAAGACATTCGAGTTTAACCCAATTGGCACCGGAATTGCCCATCTGATCAAGAATTTCACGCCCAAGACGAGCCACCCGAATCGCCTCCTCCGCATTGAAACATCCCGCCGTATTGGGCAAAATGGTGTAACGTTTCGTGTCAATAAAATCAAGCAACCGCCGACCTTGAGCATCAAAAAGCCGCTCACGACGAACCGCTACCGTAATACATTCCGAACCGGAAATATCAAGTGCCTGTTGCATCGTTTCATAAGAAATATATTTGCCCGTCCCAACAAAAAGACGGCTGTTAAATGCGTGAGAACCTATTTTTAACATAGTAAATATAGTAAATACAGTAAATAAAATTAATAGTTAGTAGTTAATAGTTGCGATTAGGGTTTATTTTTTATCGAACAATTCGGCGAGACGATTTTGGAGTCTCTCGCCGCGAACTCCTGTATCAAGAACTTTACCGTCCTTATCAATAAGCAACATCGTCGGAACTCCCGGAATGCCATATTCTTTACTTTGCGGATTTTGATTTGCCTTTTCGGTCAATTCTTCTGAAATAATCAACCATGGCAATTTTTCCTCCTCAATCGCACGTTTGGTGTCGGCAAGTCGATCCCAAACATAGACCGAAACAATTTCAAGTCCTTTGTCGTGATATTGTTCGTAAGCCTTGAGCATTCCGGGAATTTCGCCTTTGCACGGACCACACCATGACGCAGTGAATTTAACCAAAACATATTTTCCGCGCAAAGCATCCCAGTCGAAATCTTTATTATCAAGCGTTTTGCCGTACAATTTCAAATCGCTTCCCCGACAACGCCGTAAATATCCTTCAATTTCTTTAATCGTTTCTTTTTTCTTGCCGTCTGAAAGGGTACACTCGGAAGAGTTGACAAATGTAATCAATTCGCGAACAGTTTTGGCGGCTAATTCTGGATTGCTTTCCGACACATTCTTTGATCCTGTTAATTCCAAAAGATACCTACATGGTGAATATGAAAGTGGTTCTTTGTTCATCCATTGCCGCATCTCCTTTTTAATTTGCTCAAAATCTTCCGCTGTTAATTTCTGATTCAGATAATTATAACGTACAGATAGATTTAGAGTAAATTCCAGAAAAAGGAGATCATTCACAAGGCGGGGAAATTTTCCTTCTTTTTCCAATTCTTCGATCAACGTATCCAATTCTTCCTGATATTTTAACTTTTGATTCCGTTGATCCGGCGATTTTGCTTCAATCTTTCGAATTAAATCTCTTAAAGCGTTTATCTTATACCTGTAACCATTTTCCCGTTCTTCGTCATTTTTAGCAATTTTAAGAATTTTGTTGCCGGCAACAAGATATGTTTCGG
>JAISNF010000457.1 GCA_031276415.1 Planctomycetaceae bacterium | reverse complement strand
GTGACAATACTTTTTGGCAAAACCGCCCCAAACTTAGGCAATTTTACTGAGACTGTTAGCAATTTTGCCGTGACTGTTGGCAATTTTACCGTGACTGTTGGCAATATTACTGAGACTGTTAGCAATTTTGCCGTGACTGTTAGCAATTTTGCTGTGACTGTTAGCAATTTTATCGTGACTGTTGGCAATTTTATTATAAATGGGAGCAATCACGACCTATTAACTTTAGATAGAAAGAGAACTCTAATGTCAAAAACTACCGACTGGTTTCCTTCAAATCGTGATAATCAACTGGCAATGGCAAAGGATTGGATATCTGTTGTCCAGCAGAATATGGGGATGTGGAACATACCGCCTCACGCATTGCAGGAATTAACGACTCTCACGCAAGCCGCTGAGACTATTCTTGCCACCGCCAAAAACGAAACCACCCGCACACCAGTAGTAACCGCCCAATGCAAAGAAGCGTTTGACGCATTGACGGCAAACATGCGGGATTTCAAGCGGCGTTATTTTCTGACCCCGCCCCTAACCGACGCCGATTATATCGCTTTGGGCTTAAAACCTCACGACGGTACTCACACCCCAACCCCTCCGCCTACCGCTCAAGTTACGGTGGAAACCTATCTTGTGGGTCGTCATGAGTTGGGTGTGAAAATCATCTATGTTACCGGCAACCCCGCCGATCCTGCCAATAAGGGTTATCGGATATGGTACAGTGTTGTGGGAGCCGGCGAAACTCCGCCCGCAAACCCCGAAGATTTACGCAAATCGTTTTACACCAAACGCAAAAAAGATGTTATCGAATTTGATTTTGCCGATAGCGGCAAAACCGTCTATTTTGCTGTGCAAATTGAAAACGATGGAAAAAAAGGTCCCTGGGGTCCTCTCGTCAACGCCCTCATCCCATAAACAAATAATTAGTAGTTAATAGTTTATAGTGAATAGTTAATAGTGGCGCAAGCGGAATTATTGACGTTTCCCATTGCCCCGAAAGGGGCAATTCCCAAAATAGCGATGGGTTTTAACCCATCGGGGTAGGGATTAGGGAGTAGAGGGAATTTTAAATATGAGTGCTACTACAAATTACCGAGAACTTATTGTTTGGCAAAAGGTTCAAAATCCGAAGTAGGAAAAATGTGAACTCAATAATTCAAAAACTAATCCCTAATCCCTAATCCCTTTCCCGATGGGTTAAAACCCATCGTTACATTGGAATTGCCCCTTCGGGGCAACATACAATTGAGGCAACATACAAATGGAGAGTTTCGTAATGCAGAATAATTTTTTTTTTAATGGGAGGTGATTTAATGGGAGGTGATTATTTAGCCATGTTGCAGAAGCCTGTTGTGAGATTGTTGTTTGTTGTCATTATTTTTTTTGCGGCAACTATTTTTTCTTCTATGGTATTTTCACAGTTTGATTTCGGTACCGATGCAAACGCCCCAACCGGAAACAATGAAAAGAAAACAGCCGATGGGAAAATAGTTAGCGGGAAAATAGTTGACGGCGGACCCAAACGCGGAAATAGTCAACGCCAAATTTGGCGTGCCGGAATTGTGATTGAACCCGGCTCGCAAATTGAAGAGGCAAAAGTAATTATTCCGGTTCCGAAAGATTGGTTTGAACAGGAAGTTTTGAAAATTAACGAAGAAAAACTCGACGCCGCTCTTTCAGCCAATATTCAGTACAAAACCCTCAACAACGGCGGAGCCAAAGAAATGATTTTAACTCTTGGTCGAATGCGTCCGCATCGCAAAGTTGAAGTGATTGTCAATTTTGAACTTCTAAATTACGAACTTCTGCCGCCCGAAAACCCCGATGATTATGTGATTCCCAAACGCCCCCCGCGCGGATTGGAATCTTATCTCAAAGAAAGTCCGACAATCGAATGCAATAAATCGCAATTCGCTAAAATGTTCAACGAAATCACCAAAGATAAAATCTCCGATTGGGATAAAATCGAATCGCTTTATGCTTTTGTACAAAATAATGTTCAATATGACGAAGCCGGAAAAAATCAACCCGCCAAAGGTGCTTGGGCTGTTATTAATATGCCGGAAGGAACTTGGAGCGGTGATTGTAAAGATATGAGTTGTTTGTTTGTTGCGCTTTGCCGTGCCGGTAAAATTCCGGCAAGAATTGTCCGGTTGCCGGAACACTGTTATGCGGAGTTTTATCTTGAACTAAAACCCGAACTCAATACTTCAAATTCGCAAGGGAATGAAACAAAAAAAGCGGCGGTTCCGGTTCCGCAAGGTTTTTGGTTTCCGTGTCAGGTTGCCGGTTCCTATTCCTTTGGCGGTATTCCCGAACGGCAACCGATTTTGCAAAAAGGCGATTCCTTTCCCGATCCAAACAAAACTCCCAAAGGCAAAACGCTTTTTCTCAAAGAAAGTTTTGAGGGTTCGCTCATGCCGGGAAGTCCCCCGCCAAAATTTCATTGGATTCATGAAGTTAAAGTAAAATAAATGAGACAAGATTAACAGATTTTGACGGGATCAACAGGTTTTGACAGGATTAACAGAATTTACAGGATCGGCGGATTTTGACGGGATCAACAGAATTTACAGAATCAATAGATTAAAATTGCCCCAGCGGGGCATTCCCAAAATAGCGATGGGTTTTAACCCATCGCTATTTTGGGATTGACCCTAATTGGGGGCAATTGGGAAACGTCAATAATTCCGCATTGCGAAATTATCCACTATCAGTTATCAACTCTCCACTAACCTCATTACCTTATTAAGATGTCGTATTTTAACAATGAGGTAATGAGGTTTGTGTTGTGTGAAATTCATTTGTTACTGAGGTTGTTTTGGTTGGAAAATTAGGTAGAAATGAGGTTGTTGAAAATGAATCAAAATCTTTTTTAAAATTACACCGAATAGATACCAACATGTTGTTCCTTAAAATCACGGCAAAGTCTTTAAGGAACTTCTAAAAACCACAAATATATTTTTATTAACCACAGAGGACAAATTCCTCTCTGTGAACTCTGTGTTCTCTGTGGTTTTAAAAAGTAAATTTGTAGTTTTTAGAAGTTACCGGAAAACAGGTACTGGTGATTTTTGACCGTATTGGTTATAATTCCGTTTGTGTTATTACTCATTACATCATCGCAGTTACCGAATAATTACAATTTATTGTGTGAATCGTTTATTCTGTAAACCTTAATTCTTAAATCCTACGTTTTATGTCTCAGATTATTACCCGTGCGAAGTTGAATCAGATTATTGATTCGCTTCTGGCGAACCAAAAAATTGTTGCCGGACCTGTTGCTGCGGCGAATCATCGGTTTTTTTTTCGTACACTGCACCAGCCGGAACAACTCGTTCTTGACCCCAACATCATGCCAACCAATTCCGTGAAAGAATTTTTCTTTCCGCAACACGAAACCATTTGTAAATACCATTACGAAGGAAAAGAACTTATTGTCAATGATGCGGAGTTGTTTGCGGTTGATCAGATTCTTTTCGGCGCACGCCCTTGCGATGCCGCCAGTTTACCGATTCTTGACAAAATTTTTAATTGGGATTACGAAGACCGGTTTTATCAATCGCGGCGGGAACGATCAGTTGTTGTTACGTTGGCGTGCCGTCAGGCGGATGAAAATTGTTTTTGTACATCAGTGGGACTTGCTCCTGATACTCAATCCGGTGCCGATGCCATGTTGCTGCCCATCGACACCGAAACATTTGAAGTTCGAACCTTCACCGATAAAGGTAAAATTTTGTTCGATCAACAAACAACTACATCCGACAAAACCGGTCAAACCGCCGAACCGCCGGAAATCCGTTTTGATTCCAAAAATGTCGAAAAATATCTGACCGAACATTTTAACGATCCGATTTTTGACGAAACCAGTATGCGTTGTGTTTCTTGCGGAGTGTGCACATATCTTTGCCCGACTTGCCATTGTTTCGATATTGTTGACGAAGGCGGAACCGCATCGGGAAATCGTGTCAAAAATTGGGATTCTTGTCAGGTTCCCCTGTTTACGCTTCACGCATCGGGACACAATCCCCGCTCCAACCAATCCGCCCGCCAGCGAAACAGAATTCAACACAAATTCTGTATTTATCCGGGAAAATTCGGTTTGATTCTTTGCACCGGTTGCGGTAATTGTACGCGTGATTGTTCCGCCTCGCTCGGCGTCAGACCATTGCTGGAATTACTGGACAAGAAAAACCAATAACAAAATAATAAACCATTTTAAGGAAACTTTTAAAAACCACAAATTTATTTTCATTAACCGCAGAGATATTTTTAAAAACCACAGAGAACACAGAGAACACAGAGGAGAAATTTGTCCGCAGATTACGCAGATAATCGCAGATAATTTTTTTGTTAATTGTTCGCAAGCGGAATTATTGCCCCAATATTTTTAATCCGCATTGCAACACTATTCGCTAATCTGCGATTATCCGCGTAATCTGCGGACAAATTTAAAAACAATCTGTGGTTTTTAAAAGTTCCCTATTTTTTAGGAGGAAACAAAAATTGATGATTCGTAAATTATTTTTTCTTTTTTTCGTTTGTTTTTTTACCGGAACGATATTAGCGCAGGAAACAGTTCGGAAAACAATGACGCCGGAACAACAACGGGTTATGCGTTTGAAAAAGTTTCCTGTGCAAAATCAGGCTCAATGGATGACCGAACATTTATTGTTGCCGCAAGGCGGGCTTGAAAATTCCGATGTGATTGATGTTATGAAACGGATTCCGCGTCATCGTTTTGTTCCGCCGTTGCATCAATCGATTGCCTATTGGGATCAGGCGATTGCGATAGGTCATGCGCAAACAATTTCTCCGCCGTATATTGTTGCGTTTATGACGGAACAACTGGTTCCGAAACCCGATCATAAAGTTCTTGAAATTGGAACCGGCAGTGGTTATCAGGCGGCGGTGTTGAGTTTGCTTGTCGGCGAAGTTTACACGATTGAGATTGTCGAACCACTTGGCAATCGAGCCAAAAAATTGCTTGAGCAACTTGGAATGGACAACGTTCACGTCCGAATTGGCGATGGTTATCAAGGTTGGTCGGAAGCCGCTCCGTTTGACAGTATCATTGTAACTTGTTCGCCGGAATCAATTCCGCAACCGTTAATTGACCAACTTCGGGAAGGCGGACGAATGATTATTCCGGTCGGAGAACGTTTTCAGCAATCCTTTTATTTGTGCAAAAAAGTAAACGGCGAAATCAAAAAAGAGCGGTTGACTCAGACATTGTTTGTTCCGATGACGGGTGAAGCGGAAGAACAACGTGTTGTCCAGCCGGATGCTCAAAATCCGGTTCTTGTGGGCGGCAGTTTTGATAAAGTTCGCGAAGACGGTTCGCCGGTTGGTTGGCATTATGTGCGCAATGTTGAAATTATTACAGTCAACGATGCGCCGAATGGAAAACAAATTGCCCGTTTCACAAGTAAACCGGAAACAAAATCATCGGCAAACAATAATTCCGCTAACAAAAATCAAACTCCGCCGCAACAACAAATTTTTGCGCAATTATTACAGGGTTTTGCGGTTGACGGTCGTGAAGTTTCCAAACTTAAAATTGATTATTTGATTTGCGGGCGTCAAATTGTTGCTCGGCGTGGTCATGTGATGACGCCAACGGGAATTATTTCGTTTTATGATGAGAATCGAAGACAGATTGATGAGATCATGTTCGGTAGTTGTAAGGGGACATTTACTTGGGAAAAAGTTTCGCGTGAAATTTTGGTCAAACCGGAAACGCGTGAAGCCGTTTTGCTTATTGGTCTTCCTTTTGCAACCGGACAACTTGATGTTCAAAATATCACCGTTGGGCGTGCCGGTAATTCCGTTTCCGAATAATTATTTTTGTAATTATTTTGTATTATAAGGTACTTCTAAAAACACAAATTTACTTTTTAAAACCACAGAGAACACAGAGTTCACAGAGAGGAAATTGTCCGCAGATTACGCAGAAGATCGCAGATAATTTTTAAAATATAAAACAATGAAACATACTATTTTTTTATTTTCTATTTTAAATTTAAAAATAATCTGCGATTATCAGCGTAATCTGCGGACAATTTGTCCTCTGTGGTTAATAAAAATATATTTGTGGTTTTTAGAAGTTCCCATAACGTTTATGAAATCGGCTGAATTGAAATCTGTTGCGAAATTAACTGCGAAATTAACTGCGGAATTAACAATTGAAGTTCCTGATTTATCGGCAACTGATCATTTGGGGCGTCTTTTAGCCGAAACACTTCCAGACGGTTCTGTGGTGGCGTTAATAGGAACACTTGGTTCCGGCAAAACACGACTCGTACAATCTGTTGCGCATTATTCGGGAGTGGAAGAGGGGATTGTTTCCAGTCCGACTTTTGTGTTGCTCCACGAATATGACGGCAACCGACCGATTTACCATTTTGACACGTATCGGCTCACCAATGAAGAAGAATTTCGGCAACTTAGTCCTGATGATTATTTTGAAGGAAACGGCGTAACATTTATTGAATGGGCGGACAAATATCCGGCGGTTTTACCTGAAGAACATTTGGAAATCCGAATCGAAATTACCGGCAATACCGCAAGACGTTTCAAAATTACCGCCTTCGGTAATATGTTCAATAAAACAATATGTTCAATAAAACAATACAAGTAACTGTTATTTTATTAACCACAAAATTCACAGAGAAAGAATTTGTGTTCTCGGTGGTTAATAAAAATATATTTGTGTTTTTAGAAGTTCCCTGATAGTAAATTCAAACGATTGTATCAATCAATCGTTTTATATCGAAATAAAGGATTACACGTTATAATTCGTTTGCTCTTGATTCATTGGACATGACCTTTTAGCCGGACGATTCCAATAAGAACAGTAAATTATCTTGCAACCGTATTGTCTCGGATTATTTATAGACGGTCAGTATTGTCCGAATTTTTTTAATTATGAAAATCAATGAATTCAGTATTAAACCGTTTTTTACTGGTTGCCCCTAATTTAAAAGAATGTAATAGCAATAAAATAAAGAGAATATAATCGATTAGGAAGTTTAGGAAAACTTTTTCTATTAAATTGTTTTGAAAAAATACAAAAACATTTCCGGTTAATTAAACTTTTCCGTTATTTTAGACGATTTGAATTTTGCGGAAGTAGTCGGTAAATCCGTTATTATCCGCCATTATTGATTCACTTTCCATCATGAAAAACTCATTTTTTTGAACGAAACATCATTTTTTTGAAAATTCCTCTTATCAAAAAGAAAAAGAATTACTATACTTTGACACCCAAAGAATTTTCCGACTAATTATGAAGAAAATTCATCGATAGAAGGATTCTATCGTTCATTATCACAAGGAAGAAGAAAATGAATTGTCTCCGCCGTATTTCAATGGTCATTTTGGGGATGTTCCTCGTGAGTTTGTGCTACCAGATTGGTTGCCAACCACAACAACCGTTTTACCTGACCGAAAAGGGACATTACAAAAAAAACTTGATTACCAAAGCGACTCGGATTGAATTTCCCGATGCCGATGTTCCTTCAACATTGGAAGTTTGCCAAACTCAGGAACCCTTGACACTTGATAACCCCAATCCGACCAATTATTGGGACTTAACACTCGAAGAAGCCATCCAAATTGCGTTGAAAAACAGCAAAGTCATTCGAACACTCAACGGTGTCGGTTTTTCCCAAGCCGGAGTGTCCGGTACACCCGGCGCAATTCTTTCTTCGCCCAACGCTATTGGAACTGTTTACGATCCGGCGTTGGTTGAAAGCGATCCGCGTTACGGTATTGAGGCGGCTCTTTCCGCTTTTGACGGTCAGTTGACGGCTGCGGCAAACTGGTCGAAAAGCGATGTTCCCAATCGCGTGTTTGGTGTGCCCGATCCGTATATTTCCGATTATCGCGATGATGCGGGGACTTTTTCCGTTGGAATCAATAAATATGCGGCAACAGGCGGACAGTTTTATGTCAATCATGCCAACCAATATCGCAATGGCAATACTGCTCCGGTTAGTTGGACAAGTTATCTCGAAGGCGGTTTTCGTCAACCATTGTTACAGGGCAATGGTATTCAGTTTAATCGAATTGCCGGTCCCGGAGCAACTCCCGGATTTTATAACGGCGTCATGATTGCCCGAATCACGACTGATACGGCGTTGAACGATTTTGAAATGGCATCACGGAATCTTGTAGCGGATGTTGAAAAAGCGTACTGGAATTTGTATTACGCTTATCATCGTCTTGAATCGATTAAATCGGGGCGTGATTCCGCTCGTCAAACGTGGTCACAAACTCACGCCATGTACGCTGTCGGAGCACCCGGCGGTCGCGCCCAATATGAAGCCCAAGCCCGAAGCAATTACTTTATGTTCCGTGCTCAGTCGGAAGTCGCACAAAGTAATTTATTCAAAACGGAAAATACACTTCGTTATATTCTTGGTCTTACTTCCACTGACGGACGTTTGATACGACCAATTGATGATCCGATTATTGCTCCATTGAAACTTGATTGGCAAAACGTTGTTTGTGAGGCTCTTTTGCGGTCACCTGAAATTCGTAAACAAAAATGGGATGTTAAACGGCGTGAACTTGAATTGATTGCGTCTAAAAATTTCCTGTTGCCGAAATTGGATTTTACTGCTAATTATCGTTGGACGGGGGCGGGCAAAGACCTTTTGAACTCCGACAACAGCCGGAGTAACGCTTATGGTTCGCTTACCGGCGGCAATTATGCAAGTTGGGTCATGGGATTTGAAACATCAATGCCGTTTGGTTGGCGAAAAGAATTAGCCGGTGTACGTAATGCTCAACTTCAATTAGCCCGATCACGTGCTTTACTTCAGGAGCAGGAATTGGAATTGACTCATCAAATTGCGGATTCGTTCCGTGAAATCAGTCAGGCGTATCAGCAAAGCCATACAATTTTGCAACAACGTATTGCGGCTGACGACGAGGTTAGTTCGGTCAATGCCGCTTACAAAGCCGGAACAACCACACTTGACCAATTACTTGACGCCCAACGCCGTCAGGCAGAAGCGGAAACGAATTATTATCGTTCGATTGTTGATTATAATTTGGCGATTATGACGTTACATTATCGAAAGGGTTCGTTGTTGGAATATAATAATGTTATGTTATCGGAAGGTGCGTGGCCCGCCAAAGCGTATTTTGATACCAAACGCCGCGCCCGTGAACGTGATGCCGGACATTATTTGAATTACGGATTTACGCGACCGCGTGTGGTGAGTCGGGGAAATTATCAGCAAATTCAAAATCATTACAATGCGGTTATTGAGGATCGTCCGTCTCCTGGCTCTGTTCTTCCGGTAGAAACTCCGACTCCGACTCCGGCACCGCAAATTATTGAAACGCAGTCGAATATTCAACCGTTACCGTCCAAACCGGTTATTGTTCCGGCAACCACCAATTCGGTTCCATTAACAAACAACGAACATTCCGGTTCCTCGTTGACCAATTCGCAGGTTTCATTTACAACTCCTTCTGTTGTCAAACCTGTCCCAACTCGAAATAACCGCTATGTTGAAAATTCTTCTTCGCTACCGCCGTTGTAACGTAACAGTAAACAAGAAAAAACTCTTTCAGACACTCCAAAAAATCACAAATTTGTTTTTATTAACCACAAAGAAAATAAAATTGTCCTCAAATTACGCAGATGATCGCTGATTATTTTAAAAATCATCTGTGAAATCTGTGGACATTTTTCTTTTCTCTGTGTCTTCTTTAGCAAAAAAAGAAAAAGCCCCCGATTGACTGAAAATTGTTTTCGGATATACTTTGAACCTGATTCGACCACAATGTGTTATTTCTTGCCGATTTGTTTTTCGGTAAACGTGTTGGCGGTTAATTTTGGTAAAACCTTTTATAAGGAGATTTACAATGGAAAATTTAGTAAAATGTTTGGTTGTGTTTTTGGCGGATTTGTTGGTGAAATACCAGCAAATGTTAAATTTGGTAGTCTGGGAAAACAGGGGGGGGGGGGGCTATCTGGAATAGAAAGAGTAGAACAAATTGTAAAGATTGTTCATGCTCTAACCTCTTTTCCCAAAACCTCTTACAACGTTTCCACTCTTCACCGTTCGGCTTCACACTTGTCGAACTTCTCGTGGTGATTGCGATTATCGGTACATTGATCGCTCTTCTGTTGCCGGCTGTCCAAGCAGCTAGAGAAGCAGCAAGACGAATGCAGTGTTCAAACCATTTGAAACAAGTTGGAATCGCCGTTCACAACTTTCACGACACAATGGACGGGATTGTCCCAACTGCCGTGAGAACGAATGGAGCAACCTGCTACATTATTCTCTTTCCCTATCTTGAACAGACAGCGATGTATGAAGTTTTTGCATCGAAAAGAAACAACTTAGGCGATGAATTGGACAATGAATTTTGGGGATATACCGGAGCTGCCGAGACACGACGACTAACAGAATCTGAAATTGATTCCCTTTTTTCCATTCCGTGCTGGCGTTGCCCGACACGCCGAGCTCCCAGCGGAAAAGATGGAATATTTGTCGGAACATATGGTTCCACAACTGGGGCTTACAGTTGTAATGGTCCGCGGGGCGATTATTCTATGGTCATGGCTTGTTATCCACAAGAAATCGCCGATGCACTGTGGGGAGGTACAATTCAGGTTAATCCACACTTTTTCGCAGGTCAACTACAAAATCCTTACACAATTGAGGCGATGGATTATTGCCGTAGTACCATGCGACCACCACTTTATAAAGTACCAGGAAATTATTCTACTTGGAGTCCGAGAGACAACTTTGCACGGGTACTTGATGGAACGAGTAACACAGTAATTTTTGGTGAAAAACACATCCATCAAAATAATTTTCGAAAATGGCAAGGACAATCTGAGGGCTTTACTGCTCCGAATGGATATGCACAGGATGCCGGATATTCCCATGCTCCCGACGGGGTCCTTACTGGGGGAGATATTTGGACATCACATACTTTCCTTATCTATGATGTGCTTATACCACTTGCCCGAAATTCGTCAGATCGGGAAACTTCAGTCGGTACAATGGCTGGTTTTGGAAGTTGGCATCCGGGGATTTGTAATTTTCTGTTTGTTGATGGTTCCGTTCACGCACTGAGAAATACGACCCCCACCGGAACTGTTGCAGATAAGAAAACACTCCTGATACTAGCCGATTGTATGGACGGCGGAGTCCTGAATTTAGACTGATAATCGTTTCAGCGTCTCAATGGAAACAACATCAACCGTTGTCCGAAAACTTCGGACGTATGTCCCAAAAATTCGGACGAGTGTCCCGAAAACTTCGGACGAGTGTCCCGAAAACTTCGGACGCGTGTTCCGAAACTTCGGACGCGTGTTCCGAAACTTCGGACGCGTATCCGAAAACTTCGGACACGCGTCCCGAAACTTCGAACACGTGTCCCGAAACTTCGGATACGTGTCCCGAAACTTCGGATGCGTCTCCCAAAACTTCGGACGCATGTCCGAAAATTTTCAGCAGTTGTCTGAAAAATGAAAGTAGATAACAACATTATTAAATTCCACAATTAAAAAACAAACAAATTATGTCAAACCACATTTTTCCACGAACCATCACAGGTTTTACAGAGTACATTAAAATCGCCTACGCAAAGGCACAAAATAACTTGCCGCAATACGGCATTAGCCCCGATAAGTTGATGGCAATTACCCCACTCTACAACACTTATGTCCAAACAGAAGAGATTGCCGCTAACCCCGATACCGCAACCACCGGCGCACGGAATGCCCGCAACGATGCCCGAAAAGTTCTTGAACCGGCATGGCGGAAGTTTCTCAACGAAAATATCCGCTACAATTCAGCGGTTCCTGTT
>JAISNF010000404.1 GCA_031276415.1 Planctomycetaceae bacterium | reverse complement strand
CAAACTAACTGGTTTTATTATTTGTCTTGTACCATTTTGGAAAATCCTATCTGGTTTACAAATATTGTATTATTATTATTATTAAAAATTCCTCAGGCGTAACTGTTTTAACCTGACTTTTTCTAAAATCTTTTATATTCCTTGTAATAATATATTCAATCATTTTTTCTTTTGAGGACATTTCTATAACAGCATCTTCAAAATCATTTAATTCGGAGTACAATGCTTTGTTTAATATATTTTCATTTACTTCTATTATGTTAAATCTTTTCATTATTCCGCTAATAACCTTTACAATTTTATTTTTTTCTTTTATCGCTTTAGCGAGAAAATATGATAGGGTTGTTATTTCGTGGGCGCAGATAAAACCTTTTATTTTATTATTTGTGCAGTATTTCAATATTTTTGTTGCATTTTCATGTCCTTCTCTCTTGAACAGGAAATCCATCAGAATATTGATGTCAATAGTTATCTTTATCATGAAACATTCTCCTTAATTCTTTTTTATCAGGTGTTTCTATTCCTTCGAATATTCCGTACAATTCTGCGAGGTCTTGCGGTAAATCGGATATATCGTTATTATTATTTTGCAGTGTTATAAAGTAATTTTCAATAATCTCTGATATTGGTTTATTTACCTTTTCGGAAAAACTATTAGCAAACTCTGCTATATTAGAGTCAAGGGTTATTATTATTTGTGTATTCATTGGTTTCTCCTAAACATTCTCTATATTAGTAACGTTTTATGGTTAATAGGTCAAAATAACAAGTTGCTGAATAATTTAGAGTTTCCATTATTCATTTTCCGATTTTGATACGGATAAATTTTTTGTGGTTGGTAACGAATCAATAAATTCCGTGATTTCTTTATCTGTGTAATCCCGATATTTGGTAGAGGAGACGGAACAAATTTTAATGAGTTTATCGGTTTGATATTCCCGCAACACATCGGCACGAAAATATTGTCCTGCTTCATATTGTAGCAATTCCAACGGACAATCCGCACAATCAACAACATCTCGTTTTTCGTCAAGCCATTCAATTTCACGTTTATAATTTGGGATATTTTTGTTTTTAATAATTTTTCCTGTTTGTTGGAAACTGAGTGGAGTTTGTTTTCGATATTTTTGAATATCAACATTTTCTTCAAAAAGTTTCCACATTTCGTTTTCTTGTTTGGTACGTTCCCAATTAAGTTTCGTATAAATCTCTTGAAATTTCCTGTGAAATTCATATTCCCAATCTTTTTTTGCTTCGTCGATAGTTATTCCTTTTCCGCATATTTCGGGGAAAATTGTTGTACTAAACGAGTAAAGAGTATCTTCCTCTAAAGAAATGGCAGGTAAGATGTTGATATTATTTTTTAACGGATAAACCGCTATACCAAATCGGATTTCACTAATGTTTTTATAACGTTTCTGATTAGGAATCGACTGTTGAGAATCTTCCTGTTGCGTAGGAATATCAACAGTTGAGCCGACATTTATAGAGGAGTTATGAAACATTACGGTACTCATTGTATTATTCTTGCTATTATTCTATTGGTTTAGGTTTAAATAATTCATCAGTAACTATTGTGTAAGATTTTCTTCAAAAAGTTTTCGCAAATCGAATTGTCGATGTTATAAAATGTTATAAATTTTTTAAGAACAAATTCTCTTTCCGGTAATTTTTTATATTTGACAGGGAAACGATTTTATTGAATATTAACGGCAAAGTCAATACAATTTCGTAAATTCCGGCTAAATCATCAATCTTATCAAAATCTTATCAAAAAAAATTTCCGGCGTTTTTTTACGGTGAAAAATAAAATAGACCTTTACGATTGACAACACGGAATCGAATCATTACGATTTGTTTTTCATTGAATCGCCGTAATCTGCAATTTTACTGTCGATCTTAAAATTGGAATTTTTGTTTAACCTTTTATGTACAGTTTTGTACTGTACTGTTTTGTGAATATGATTTGGATGATGAAACAGAAAACGGTTTTATTTATTGTTGCTATTATATTGATTTTATTTTGTGATCATTCTTTTATTTTTGGTCAGGAAAACGAAGAGCGTTCTGTTTTATCCGGTGAAGTGCGGGAATCATCCGACAGGGTTCAACAACGGGCGTTGGAACTTTCCGCTGCGTTTCGGAATGCTTCGGAGCAGGTGATTCCGGCGACGGTCAAAGTTATTTCCCATTTGCAAACCACCGAAGATCGGGAAGCAATGCAGATACAGATTCCTGCTTTAAGGACATTACCCGGTCAGCGAAATCCGGGTGATAGTTCGGGAACGGGTATTTTGATTGATCCGAAAGGGATTGTTCTGACAAACAACCATGTGATTATGCGGGCAAGAGAAATTGAAGTGGAATTGCCGGACGGTCGAAAATATTACGCCAAAAAATACCGGCATGATCCGGAGACTGATCTTGCGGTGGTTTGGCTTGAAGTTCCTGCGAGTGATGAATTACCTTATGCTGTTTTTGGTAACAGTGATGTGATGGAGATTGGCGATTGGGTGTTGGCGATTGGGAATCCGTTTGAGTTGGATTCAACGGTGAGTGCGGGAATTATCAGTGCGAAGGGGCGATTGCTCAAACAAGTTCAACGGACGGAGTTCCTGCAAACCGATGCGGCGATTAACCCCGGTAATTCGGGAGGTCCGCTCATCAATTTGAAGGGCGAAATCATTGGAATTAACACTGCGATTCTTTCGAGAACCGGAAGTAATCAGGGAATTGGTTTTGCGTTACCGTCGAACAACGCCCAATGGGTTGCGCAACAAATTATTACGAAGGGAAAAGTTGAGCGTGCTTGGCTTGGAGTGATTACAAAGCCGCTTACGTTGTGGGAAATTCGGCGTTTGTCGTTGAAACAGCGGGCGGGAGTTCTTGTTGAATATCCGCTTCAAAATTCTCCGGCGGAAGAAGCGGGACTGAAAGAAGATGATGTTATTTTGTCGTTTGACGGTCAGCCGGTCAACGCCGTTTACCAACTTCAACGGCTAACAGAACGGGCAAAACTTGGAGAAGAACATGAAATCATTTTTATTCGCGGCGGCAAACGTTACAAGATTATAGTTGACATGAAGCCGTTGCCGCCGTCGGCGGGTTTAGTTGGTACGATGTTGGGTAATTCTGTACAGTCTTATGTTGATACGGTGTTGAATATGTTGCTTATTCAGGCGACCGAATCGATTCTTGGTCGGTTGAAACTGAGTGGTAGGAAGGGATTGGTTGTTCTCACGACTATTCCCGATGGTCGGGCGGAAAAAGCGGGAATTCGTGTTGGAACGTTAATTACAAAGGTTGACGGCAAAACGGTTGCGACTCGTAACGATTATATTGCTGCCCGAAATGAAAGTGATCTTTCTGAAGGAATTACGTTGGACATTGTTTTGCCCGGCGGCGAGGAACAAAAAATTGTTATCAAATTAGGACAATGAAACAATAAATTGAATTTGTTTTTTT
>JAISNF010000226.1 GCA_031276415.1 Planctomycetaceae bacterium | reverse complement strand
CGGAGCCAAACCGCCCGCAACAACAACTCCCGCCAATGATTCACAACAATCCGCTCAAACCACTGTTTCCGCCTCCGGCAACACTTGGGACGCGTAATAGTTAATAGTTAGTAGTGAATAGTGAATAGTTGCGCAAGCGGATTAAAAAATATTTTGGGGAACTTCTAAAAACCACAAATATATTTTTATTAACCACAGAGAACACAGAGAGGAATTTTTAAAAAATTATTTTAGATCAAAAGTCAATGATAAAATTAGAGAACTTCTAAAAACATTGTTTTTAAAAATCACATAAAAAAGTAGTTTTTTTAGAAGTTGTCATTAAATAACGGTTTGATTCCAATTAAAAATTCCTCTGTGTCCTCTGTGGTTAATAAAAAATAGTTATTAGAAGTTCCCTTTGGTGAATTAATTCCGCTTGCGCAACTATTCACTACTAACTATTCACTATTAACTATTATGGGTTATTGTACACTTCGATCATGTATTGACGATTTGCGGTGTAACGGGCAATTGATTGAGTTTAATGAGCCGGTTGATCCGTATCTTGAAATGGCTGCTGTGCAACGTCGGCTTTATAAAAGGGAATCGCCGGCGGTTCTTTTTACCAAACCGGTTGGAACAAGTTTTCCCATGCTTGCCAATCTTTTTGGCACGTTATCCCGTATTGAATTTATTTTTCGCGACGGAATAGAACCGCTTCGAAAAACGATTGAGTTGGGGGTTGATCCGATTACGTTTATTTCGGAGCGGGTTTGTTTTCGGAGTTCTTTTTCGTTGGGGCGATTAGCGTTGGCATCGTTGTTTTATTCACGTCCGAAACGGGTTTCCGCCCGAACTGCGCCGGTGTTTGCCTGTCGAACAACTCTTGACCAATTACCGCAACTTGTTTCATGGCAAAACGATGGCGGTCCGTATCTTACGTTGCCGCAGGTTTACACGGAAGACCCGAACAATTCCGGTTTTGCGGGATCGAATCTTGGAATGTATCGGGTTCAACTTGCCGGCAACAATTATGTACAAAATAACGAAGCCGGCTTGCATTATCAGATTCATCGTGGTATTGCTATTCATCATGCAGCGGCGTTACGTTCCGGTAAACCGCTTCGGGTTAATGTGTTTATTGGTGGTGCTCCGGCGATGACGTTTGCGGCGGTCATGCCGTTGCCGGAAGGTGTCAGCGAACTGCTTTTTGCCGGAATTTTGGGACAACATCGTATTCCAATGGCGATTCCGCCTGTTGCCGGCAAGACTTCTTCCGAAAAGGAAACGCAATTGAATCTTCCGTTGTTAAGTTGTTATGCGGAAGCGGATTTTTGTATTACCGGAATTCTTCAAACGGAAACAAAACCGGAAGGACCGTTTGGCGATCATCTTGGATATTACAGTCTTATCCACGAATTTCCCGTACTGAAAATTGAATCGGTTTGGCATCGTAAAAATGCGATTTTGCCGTTTACGGTAGTTGGACGTCCGCCGCAGGAAGACACGCAATTTGCGAAATTTATTCATCATATTATCGGCGATATTGTTCCGAAAAAGATTCCCGGGGTTCGTAACGTGTATGCGGTGGACGATGCGGGGGTTCACCCGTTGCTTTTGGCGTTGGGCAGGGAGCAATATTGTCCGTTTGATCCGAAACGCCGAGCCGCTGAACTTCACACGTTGGCTCATGCGATTCTTGGTTTTGGTCAACTTTCGCTTGCCAAATTTTTATTCCTTGCTGCGAGTGAAGACGATCCGATGTTGGATGTTCATGATGTTCCGCGATTTCTAAAACACATTTTGGAACGGGTTGATTGGCGGTACGATGCTCATTTTATTACGCAAACGACTGCCGACACGCTTGATTATTCGGATGTTCGCTTGAATTGCGGTTCAAAATTATTTGTAGCGGTTAGTGGTCAACCGATTCGGAGTTTATCGGATTCATTAGATTTATTAGATGTTTCGATTCCGGCGAAAAATCCGCGTGTTGTTTTCCCGGGGGTACTTTGTGTTGAGGACATTGATTTGGCGGGTTTATTTCCGGCGGGATTTCCTTTGATTGTTTGGGTTAATAATTCGGCGGAGGTTTCTTCAAATTTGAATCATTTTTTATGGACAACATTTACCAAAAGTGATCCGGCGAATGACATTCATGGAGTTGGCGAATTTATTCAAAACAAGCATTGGGGTTGTGTGGGACCTTTAGTCATTGATGCTCGTTGCAAACCGCATCATGCTCCTGAGTTGACCGAATTACCGGAAATTGCCGACCGTGCCGAAAAAATCGTCCAAAAAATTCTTTGCCCTTCCAAAAACATGAAATAAAAAAAAACGTCCGCAGAGGACGCAGATAATCGCAGATAATTTTAATCATAATCTGCGATCATCTGCGAAATCTGCGGACTCTTTTAAAAACAATTTGCGATCATCTGCGATCCTGCGGACTCTTTTAAAACAATCCGCGGACACGTTTTGCGGACAATGTTTTTTCGTGCCGGTTATTTTTCTAGGCGGATTGATTCGATTTCGATCTTTTTATTTTCGGAACCGACAGGGTCAAAGCGTAAACTTGTAATTTGTTGACGCCAGTTTTTCTTTGATTTCAGATTGAATGT
>JAISNF010000199.1 GCA_031276415.1 Planctomycetaceae bacterium | reverse complement strand
GTTTCAATTGGTTTACCGGTTCCCATTAAGAACGAACTCGTTGTTAAAATCAACAATCCTAGCGGTCAACCTTTATCCGGTGAACAATTAACGTTAAAACAAATTGAAGGAATCGATATTACGGAAACGATTAAAGATTGGGAATTAAAACGAGGTGAAACAGAAAAAAGACTTATATTTCCCTTAAAATCGATGCCGAAAGAAAAATATAAATTTTCCGTTTCGGCAACAACCTGTTCCGATCTTTTTCCGTTACGGACAATGAAATTGATTGACGATTTTTCGTCTTTAAATAACGAAATACTTCATTCGGCTTGGGCAATTTATTCTGACGGCGATACGAAAGTTGGTTCGGAACAAAAAATCGAAGCGGTTGACGGAATGGTTAAAATCACGTACAAATTCGATGAAGGCTGGAAGTTTGTTCGATTGGAACCGAAGGGAGAAAGAGGAAAAATTGAAGGTAAACCCAATGCATTAGGTGTTCGGATTGATAGCAACGACTCCTATAATAGCGTACATCTTCGTTATGCAGACAGCAAAGGACAAACATTTCAGGTTTACGGTGGTCGGTTGAAGGGTAAAACATCGAATTATTTCGAATTTGCATTGAATGGTTCAAACGCTATTCATTGGGGCGGTCCGAATGACGGCAAAATAACGTATCCACTTCGTGTCGACTCCATCATCATTGACGGAACCCGTAAAGCCTGCGGTCCTTATTCAATATTGGTTTCTTCACCGGTTTTGATTTATGAATGATATGTTTCGTTAAATGATAAAAGAACTTCGGCGGACGGTTGCCTCAATGTTCCGGCGGTTAAAACCGCCGGCTATATTGGAAATGCCCCGTTGGGGCAATTTGAATCAATTGATATTGAGAGATGTCGCAATGCGGAATTACAAATGTTTTGGCAATAATTCCGCTTGCGAAACTATCCGCTATCCACTTTCAACTATCAACTATTATGGTATTGTTTCTGGGTTGGCTGCAAAGTAGAATGTTTTTACTTTGTAATCAACATATTTTGTTTCGTTTCGTTTCATTTCATTTTTTTAGGAGAATAATCATGACAACACGTCAAAACTTTCTTAAAACAACAACAATTAGTTCTTTGGTAGGACTATTTTACGCATCGTTTGGATTTCTGCTTCGGGCTGCCAACACAACCGAAGAAAAATTACCGCCAATTCGCCGTCTGGCAACCGCTCCAAAATGTCATTGTCATTGTTATTGGCGCGGTTATTATGGCATTTTGTTAATCATTTTATTGTTATGTTCTCCAATCCGAATGTTTGCTGACGAAATCACTTATGTTACTCGTCCTGCAAGTTCAAATTCGGATGATAAACCGCTTTATGTGGGCAATCGTGCGCCCCTGCAACCGTCACCGTTTTTCAAATTACCGGTCGGAACAATTAAAGCAGAAGGTTGGATCGGGCGTTATCTCGAACTTCAACGTAACGGTTTGACCGGTCATCTCGGCGAAATCAGTAAATGGCTCGATAAAAACGGAAACGCCTGGCTCGGTGAAGGCGGAAACCACGGATGGGAAGAAGTTCCGTATTGGCTCAAAGGATACGGTAACCTCGGTTACCTGCTCAATGATCCCAAAATTATCGACGAAACAAAAATCTGGCTCAACGCTATTCTCAAAAGTCAACGCCCAAACGGTTTTTTCGGACCCGGTAATCCCGATGCGGAAAAAGGCATCGATCTGTGGCCTAATATGCTCGTCTTGTTCATTATGCAATCCTATTACGAGTATTGCGGCGATACGAAAATTCTTGACTTTATGACACGGTATTTTCGTTGGGTACAAACTTATCCCGATGAAAAATTTCTGAAAACATATTGGGAAAACAGCCGCGGCGGAGATATGCTCTTCAGTTGTTTCTGGCTTTATAACCACACCGGCGATCAATTTTTGCTTGATGTCGCAGAAAAAATTCACCGGAATACCGCAAACTGGATGAAAGAATCAACTCTCCCAAATTGGCATAACGTCAATATCGCACAATGTTTTCGTGAACCGGCAACTTGGTGGATGTATTCAAATCAAGAATGGCACAAACAAGCAACTTACAACAATTTCTGGTTGATTCGTGCGTGTTATGGTCAGGTTCCGGGCGGAATGTGGGGAGGCGATGAAAATTCACGTCCCGGTTATATTGATCCGCGGCAAGGAGTTGAAACATGCGGTATGGTCGAACAAATGTCAAGCGATATGATACTTGTACGGATTACCGGCGATCCGGCGTGGGCAGATAATTGTGAAGATGTTGCGTTCAACACTTATCCGGCAGCCTTTATGCCCGATTTCAAAGCGTTGCGATATATTACCAGTCCTAATCAGGTTGTTTCCGACAGCAAGAATCATAGTCCGGGTATTCAAAATGCGGGACCGTTTATGATGATGAACCCGTTCAGCAGCCGATGTTGTCAGCATAACCACGCTCATGGTTTGCCTTATTACGCGGAAAATCTCTGGATGGCAACACCCGATAGAGGACTTGCCGCAATTCTCTACAACGCTTGTACTGTTACAGCAAAAGTTGCCGATGGAACCGAAGTTTCCATCAAAGAAGAAACACATTATCCGTTTGACGATAAAATTCGTTTCACAATCAATACGCCGAAACAATTGAAATTTCCGCTTTATTTCCGTGTTCCGGGTTGGACGGATATTCAACGTTTGGATTCCGAATGGGCAACAATATTGATCAATGACAATAAAATAACCGTTAATCATGACTCTGCTCATACCTCTGCTGATAATTCTACTCACAATTCCGGTTCGGAAAAAATAAAAATGCCAAAGAAAAATCGTTATCTCCGTATTGACCGCGAATGGAAAAACGGAGATACCATCATTTTACAAATGACAAGGCGGCTTTCCGCCCGAAGTTGGCAACAGAACAAAAATTGCGTAAGTATTAATTACGGAGCATTGACATTTTCGCTGAAAATTAAAGAGCGTTATCATCAAATGAGTAGTCGTGAAACGGCGTTGCATGATTCCGGTTGGCAAAAAGGAGCCGATGAATCGCAATGGTCTTCGTATGAAATTTTCCCTGATTCGGCATGGAATTACGGATTAGATAAATCAACGCTTGACAATACAACGCTCTCTTTTGATTTCAATGGTAATCGTGTATTATCCGGCAATGTTATTGAAAAACCTTGGTCTGAAGACAATTATCCCTGGACGCCTGAATCTGTACCGATTTTGATCAAACTGAAAGGGCGTAAAATTCCCGACTGGAAAATTGACCAATATGGTTTATGCGCTCCCGTTCCGCAAAGTCCGGTTAAAACAGACGAACCGCTTGAAGAAATTGAATTGATTCCAATGGGCGCTGCACGTTTACGCATTGCCGCATTTCCCATTGCGGAGTAAAAAATAATGCAACAACATTCGGTTGATGCCGTATAATGTATACTCATCACACTTGACAATTCGGTTTTCATTTTTGACAGGATCAACGGATTTTGACGGGATAAACAGAATTTACAGGATTTTTTAAATAAAAGACACAAAAATTCTACTCTTATAAAACCGAATTTTAAAGTATAATGAGTATATCAATCTCAATTCAAACTGTTTTTTAAAAATATTATGAAACACATTTTTTCAATTTTCGTTATTGTTTCCTGTTTTGTTGTTGTTTTGTCAATTGGTTGTTTCCAGAACAATACAATTGATACGGAAGCGGTTACAGGAACAATTACATTGAGCGGGCAACCGCTTGAAGGGGCATCTGTTTCGTTTTCTCCCAAAGTTGCCGGTCAGGGAACACCTGCCAGTGCTGTTACGGACGCACAAGGTAAATATGTTCTCCAAACACCGCTTGGAGCCGCACAAGCCGGAACCTCACAAGGAGAATACATCGTGTTAATCCGAAAATACTCCCCAAAACCAACCGGACAAAAACTCAAAGACGACCGCGGTAATGAAACGGAAATAACTCAACCCATAAATATTTTGCCGGAAATTTATTCCGATCCGGCAAAAACACCTTTTTCCGCCTCCGTAAAACCCGGAAAAAATACATACGACTTCGATATTAAAGAAGAATAGATATAAAAACGAGTCCGCAAATTTCGCTGATGGACGCAGATAATTTTAATCATCTGCGATAATCAGCGTCATCTGCGGACAGTTTTAAAAAACAATCTGCGGACAATTAGATTGTGTCGCAAACGGGATAATTATTTCCCCAAAGGGTTATTCTTCCGGTAAACGGCGGAATTTTGACCAATTGATTCCGAGTTTTCGCATTTTGGCACGAAGTGTATGAGGATTGATTTTGAGAATAGCAGCGGCTCCATTGGCTCCCTCAATAACACCCTGCGTAAGTACAAGCGCAGATTCAATGTGTTGCCGAATAATTTCGTCCAACGATGGAAAATCCACCAGTTGTTCTTGTAATGATAATTCTTGTAATGATGTTTCAACTTTTTCCGTTAACGGCTGGAGCGGTTCATTTTCATTTTCATTTTCGTTTGCGTTTTCAAAAAAAATATCGGTTGCCGTTGTTTCCGCCAGAATTTCAGCAGGAACCTGTTCGCCTTGCAATTCATGGAGCGAATCGGTAAAAGCCAGCCGTTGCCCCTCACCCAACAACACCGCACGATCAATAACCGCCCCCAACTCCCGCACATTGCCAGGCCACGGATGCCTTTCAAGAATAGCAATGTCTTCTTTGCAAATAGGAATTTCCGGCAAAGAAAATTTTGTTGCGGCACGTTGCACAAAAAATCGGGCTAATTGCTCAATATCTTCCATCCGCTCCCGTAACGGCGGAATCCTAATCGGAAACACAGAAATCCGATACCATAAATCCTCGCGAAATTCGCCGTCTTTGACCATTTGGCGTAAATTCCGATGCGTTGCGGCAATAATTCGTACATCAACCCGAATATTTTTTCCGCTTCCACCAACCGGTTCAAAACTGCCATCCTGAAGAACTCGCAAAAAACGAACCTGAGCAGCAAGCGGAAGTTCGCCAATTTCATCAAGCAGAAGAGTTCCGCCATTCGCCGCTTCAAACCAACCCTTGCGTTTTTCAATGGCTCCGGTAAATGCTCCTTTTTCATGACCAAAAAGATAGGAATCAATTAGTTCGGCAGGTACGGCACCGCAATTTACTTTGAGAAAGGGTTGCCCCGCACGTCGGGATTCTTCATGAATGTGCCTGGCAAAAACTTCCTTTCCGCTTCCGGTTTCACCAAGAATCAAGACCGGAACATCAGACCTCGCAACAAGCCTTGCCCGTTCAAGTACCGACTTGAGTCCCGTATCGTAACCGATTATACTATCCATAAAGAGATTTCAAGTGTAAACCAAAAACAATCAATTTAAAGAATGTTTTTCGCAAATATTATGCCGAAAAGAAAAAACCAAGAATCCATCATATTTCACGGCTTGCCCGTGAAATATCACGGAATAATCAATTTTTTGCTTCCCACCCCGTGATATTTCACGGATTGCTACCGCATTATACACTATTACACTAGGTTTGAATAGCACTTTGACAATATTATGAGAATACTTTGATATTATTTTTAGCAATACTTTTAATATCATTTAAACCACAATTTCATTAGGTTACTGATATTTGTTAAGCGAAAATAGAAAGCAAACAGAAATTATTGCCGATATAAAATTCCTTTGGCGCAATAATTGCCAAATAATTGCTGAAAGATTTTGTAATTATCAGTAATTTTATTTTTAATTAATTTTTAATTAGGAGTTTATACAGGAGTTTATCAATGAGCCGTAACCGGACTTATGACACAATTACCCAAACAACATTCGATACGCCGCTTGTGAGATTGGGTAAAATTATTCCTAAAACGCAGGCAACCGTTTTTTTGAAACTTGAATTTTTCAATCCGCTTTCAAGTGTGAAGGATCGGATTGGTCGGGCAATGATTGAAGCGGCTCAAAATGCGGAAATTCTGAATTGTGAGACGGAAATTATTGAGCCGACAAGCGGTAATACAGGAATTGCTCTTGCGTTTGTTGCTGCGGCGAACAGTTTGAAATTGACATTGGTGATGCCGGAGACGATGAGTATTGAGCGTCGGCTTCTGCTGGCAGCGTTGGGTGCCAATCTTGTTTTGACTCCCGGTACAATTGGTATGCGCGGGGCAATTGACAAAGCGTATCAGTTGGCGGAAGAAAATCCTAATTCGTGGATACCGCAACAGTTTGAAAATCCGTCCAATCCTGCTATTCACGAAACAACTACCGGACCCGAAATCTGGACGGATACAAACGGCAAAATCGATATTTTTATAACAGGAATTGGAACCGGCGGTACATTTACCGGAGTGACGCGGTATTTACGGGGGCAGAAAAAAGATATTGCTGCTTATGCGGTGGAACCTGCCGATTCGTCGGTTCTTTCCGGCGGGCGACCGGGACCACATGCGATTCAAGGGATTGGAGCGGGATTTATTCCGAAAAATCTTGACACATCGCTTATTGACCGGATTGAAACTGTTACAACTGAAGAAGCCTTTTTCTGGGGGCGCCGTTTGGCGAAGGAAGAAGGAATTTTGGCTGGAATTAGTACGGGAGCCAATGTTGCGGTTGCGGCGCGTGTGGCGGCAAGACCGGAAAACTATGGAAAAACAATTGTTACAATTGCAGCAAGTTGCGGAGAACGATACCTCTCAACAAAATTGTTCAACGATCTAACATAAAGGAAATTCTAAAAAACACAGATTTATTTTTATTAACCACAGAGAACACAGACTTCACAGAGGAATTTTTTTAATTGGAATCGAAACATTCTTTAATATCATAATTGACTTTTGATCTAAAATAATTAAAAAATTTTCTTCTCTGTGGTTAAATAAAAATCGGTTATTAGAAGTTACCATAATTGAGATTTTTTAAAGAAACATTGCAACGTTTGATATTGTTTCGATTATATTTCTTAAACGATGTCTTTTGTTTCTTTGTAACCGTTCACGGAGATTCGTTTAACAAGTTATCATAATGAAAATTTTCGTAGAGACACAATGGATTGTAACAGTCTATTTTAATAATCTATTCCAGAAGATTGATTGATATTTTCCTACGCCCCGAAGGGGCAACATAAGCCAGCCCTACCCAACGGGTAGGGTTGAAATGACCAACAACAATTTCGCCCT
>JAISNF010000167.1 GCA_031276415.1 Planctomycetaceae bacterium | reverse complement strand
ATCTCAAAAGGGAATCTTAAAAAACGGAAAACGTTGGTTCCCTAATCCTAATGGAAGGTATTGTGGTGAGGTTTGGCATTTTCCGAGTGAGAGGCATGTTACAAAAGTAAATGGTAAATTACAGAAATTACCGCACGTAACACCAAAACCTTTAGCGATAATAGAACGGATCATCAAAGCGAGTTCTAATAAAGGTGATTTGGTTCTTGATTGTTTTATGGGAAGTGGAACAACGGCTATTGCTGCTCAAAAATTAGAGCGGAATTTTATTGGAGCCGATTCTGATAAAACGTATGTAGAACTTGCGAAACAAAAAGTCAATCAAAACAAAACAACGAAATCATTTATAGAGCAAACTCTTTTTGAAAAGGGAATGGATTCGGCAAAATACCGTATTTCAAATTCTGAATTTAACGCAGCAATAGGTATTGCGCAATTTCCGTTAGAGGATTGAAAATAGCGTTACTATTTTATAAAAATCCTTAAAACACGAAAATACAATTATTCTTTTAACAATTTTTTCTTTATAAAAATTGTTCTTTATAAAAATTGTTCTCCATTTTGCATTAGTAACAAGATAAGATATATCTGTAGTATTTTGCTACTACAATTTTTTATTTAAGTTACAAGGGGGACACATGTACTTTTATAAAGCGGGACTTACGAATGCCGATGTTGCGAATTATCTTAAAGATTCGCACTATTTCACGGAAGAACAAATAAACGCCGCAATTCTTACCGGTGGTCGTTATGGTCTGGAAATAACAGCGGACAATCCAATTGACCTTTTTGATTTTCTGGATGTTATTAACTATCCGCAAGATCTAGAGTTTCAAAAATGTATAAGATGTATTACACCCGTAGTCCAACGCCTTATTAAAAATGATCCGGATTACGGTATTTGGGATGTTTCTTATCTGTTGTATAGTTTATTGGGAATTTCGTCATTGGATTTAACATTTAAAGAAATCACATCAAAACGCATAGACATTATCATGTCTGGAACAATATCAATTTCATGGTCATTTTTCAATAGGATTTATAACGATGGCTGATTTTACATTTATTGGTGATGTACACGGTAACATTAACGAATATTTAAAACTGATTCAAGACGAGGAATATTCGATACAACTTGGTGATATGGGATTTGATTATTCCGAGTTGTACAATATTGATACGAAACATCACCGGTTTGTGCCGGGCAACCATGAAAATTATCCTGTATTGAACGTATGGTTACGTAAACCTAATACATTTCCTGTTCATGGTTTGTTTGAAATGAACGACGTTAAGATTTTTGCGTTTCGTGGTGCTTTTACGATTGATCAATACAGACGGGTGGAGGGTGTTGATTGGTTTCGTGACGAAGAACTTGAACAAGAAGAACTTCATAAAACGGTTGACAATATTGTTGAAGCCAAACCGAAAATTATTGTTTCGCACGATTGTCCTGCTGCGGTGTGCAATATATTGATTAAAAAGGGAATGGGCGATATTGTTAAACACGCACCGACCTACGTCCCGTCCCGTACTCAGCAAGCCATGCAATCGGCGTTAGATTTATTATCTGTTAAACCGAGATATTGGATTTTCGGACATCATCATGTTTGGTTTTCAGAACTTATCGAAGGCACTCATTTTGTTTGCGTGCCGGAATTATGTAAATATCGAATATCCGTTTCTGTTTTGTGATTAAGAGCAAATATTGTTTTGCGGCATTGATAAATAAATCTAAAAACTGGATTCTTTTATTTTTTTCGGTATAATAAGCAAAACATTATGATAGGAGATTCAAAATGATAAAAATTATCGATATTCCTAACAACCGAAATCTTTGTTATTCTCAATATGGTCCTGGAATATATGCGAATACTATTAAATGGCATTTATTGCTTATTGATGTGGACTACAATATTTGTATTGTTTGTTGGGATAGTTTTATTCAGGAATTGGGTGGTTTCAAAAAACAAGTTGATGGTTTTTATAATGCTCAAATAAACCGTTACTCAAACTATATTACTATTACATTATCTAATAGAGTTACAGCGGTTCTTGACATATTTCCTGACGCTTATGAATTGTGTCCTAAAAACGAACCGCCTTTTCACGAGTGTGCTACGATACAAAATTGTTTAGATAAGATAAAAGAATTAACAGGTTGTGCTGTTGCCCGTAATACTTTTATCAATGCGTATAAAAATTGTGGATTCTATTTTATTAACGAATTGCTTAAAAACGAAAACAATAATGTTCACCTATCTGAAACTTCACAATTTCCAGAATCACCGTAATTTAGAAATTTCGTTATCGAAAATAACCACGATTATTGGTGAATCGGATACCGGCAAATCGGCGATTGTTCGTGCTTTGCAGTGGTTGTGTTTGAACGCCTTGCAGGGTGATTCGTACATTACGCATGGTAAAAAGAAATGTTATGCCATTTTGAGTTTGTCGGATTATGGTGATATTGTGCGTCGTAGGGGTCCTGGTGTTAATGGTTATGTTTTGAATAACGAGGAGCAGCGAAATGCGATTGGGCGGGACGTCCCGTCTGATATTGCGGCTATTTTGAATATTGGTGAGATTAACATTGCTTCGCAACATTCGCCGATCTTCTGGTTTACGTTGACGCCGGGTCAATTGGCGAAAGAACTTAATTCGATTGCGGACATTGCGTGGTTGGATCGAATTATGCAGGCATCTCATTCTAATTTACGAAAAGCCCAAACGGAACTTGATGTTACTGCCAACCGTATTACGTCTTTGGAAAAATCGTTGAAAGAATCGGAATATATTGAAACTGCCGATGGTGAATTGCAATTATTAGAACGTCAAAATAATGATATACAATCATTAAAAGCCCAAAGCGAACAACTTACAAACATTATTGAACGATTAGATTCTTGTCAAAATGATATGTTGACAATTCAAAAATTAGTAAATCATTTTGATCAAGATATTGTTCCGCAATATGATCAGTACGTAGAGTTAAAAACCAACACAAACAGGATTACGCAACTTATTGAATCGTATCCTCCGATAACAGAGGAATCAATTATTGATTTACAAACATTGCAACAGGATTATCAACAAACAAATGCTTTGAAAATTCAATGGGACAGACTTACGGAACTTTTATCGTATCCGACTAATTTACCGGTTTCGGAAATGGAACAATTACAATTTGAATATCAACAATTAGCAGACATTCAGGAACAGTACATTAAACTCACTGACCTTTTATCTAGTGCCCCCGCTGCACTTCCGGCGTTGGAGGATATTGCGCAGTTGGATGAACAAATCGTAAATATTCAAACAAAACAAAAATTGTATAACCGGCTAGATGAAATTGTTGACCAACTAACAACAAATATAGACGAATATCGAGATGTACAATCACAAACGCAACAACTAGAAAACGAATTACACGAACAATTAGAAGGAGTTTGTCCTATTTGCGGACAAACAATGAAACTTTAATAGTAACATTATAATAAAACCAATGATACATACCATCGCCATTTTAATTTCCGACATTCACTTATCGCATGTACCGCCCGTCGCCCGTAATAACGAACCCGACTGGTATGCTGCAATGGAGAGACAATTAATATGGTTAAAACAATTACAAAAAGAACACAACAATCCGCCTATTATTGCAGCCGGTGATATTTTCCACCGATGGAACAGTAGTCCGGAACTCATTAATTTTGCAATCCGGTATTTACCATCTTTGTATGCCGTCCCCGGTCAACATGATTTACCATATCATTCGTTACAAGAAATTAAAAAATCCGCTTATTGGACGTTGGTTGAATCGGGAACAATTATTGATTTACCGTTAAACAAATCCTATTACATAGAAATTCCGTCTTGTGCCTTAGCCCTTCATGGTTTTCCTTTTGGTGTTCCTTTACAGCCTAATACGGATGGGTTGCCGTACATTCACATTGCTGTTGTTCATGATTATTGTTGGCAATCCGGCTATTCTTATCCTAACGCCCCTACAGAAAAAACAGCAGACGAACATATTAAATCCGGTTCCTACTATCACGTTATTCATTTTGGAGATAACCACAAGGGATTCCTGAAACGACACAAACACCAATGGATATTCAACGGCGGTACGTTTTATCGTCGCAGTATTGACGAAATAGATTATCGTCCGATGGTAGGTTTGGTTTTAATAGATGATAAAGCAGATTCGGAAGTAATTGTTAAGCCAGTCCCCATTCCTATCACAGAGGACGTATTCACAGTAAAAGTGCAATCCCCCCAGCAAAAAGAAAACATCGAAATTGGAGAATTTGTCGATTATTTGTCTAACTTATCCATAAATGCTCTTGACATTGAAGAGGTCATAAGACAATATACAGTAGTACACAGTGTACCGGACGCTGTAACAACTGAAATTTTCAAACTATTGGAACAAACACGGCATGGATGAAAATATTTTA
>JAISNF010000134.1 GCA_031276415.1 Planctomycetaceae bacterium | reverse complement strand
ATTTTGCTGCGGAAAGAATGAACCGCAAGAGAAAAAATCGCATTGATTTTACCTATTACGCCCCCCCCCCCCTATTTTAACATTGCTTGTTATTGGAAAAACATTGTTTACGTCATGCGTGGCTTTTGTTTCATCCATAATAGATTCTCCTCATTTTAAATGTGTAAACTGTTGTAACGAAACCAAATCTCAAAATTATTAGGTTTATTAAGTTTTGGTTTATCGTTTTATCGAATTATTTTCATATTTGAATCAAATATTTTTCCATTTACGAAGATAAAATTGCTACAGGTCAACCATTTAATCAGTTTAACCGTTAAATTTTATTCATATTATCCAATATATCAAAATCACTGCACCAGTAATTATTTTACGTCAGTAATCAAAGATGTAGGCAACCGTTCAGCGAATAGTCGCCTACCAACAATAATTCCGCATTGCGACACTCTCCACTATCAACTATCCACTATCAACTATCAATTTTTATCCTGCTCCTTCGGGGCGTAGGAAAATATCAATCAATCTTCTGGAATAGATTATTAAAATAGACTGTTACAATATATTGCGTCTCTACGAAAATTTTCTTTATGATAACTTGTTAAACGAATCTCCGTGAACAGGTACAAATAAAAAGCGGTTATTTTTGGATTTCCCAAGCGGTTTTGCCCAGAAGCCGGAAATAAAGAAGAACAAAATAACCGCAAAATGTTAGCAGAATCGCCGAAATCAAATAATAAAATAACGATTGCATAAACCAATGTTCAGCCCACGCAGTTCCGGCAAAAAATAAACCAATAAGAATTGTTATCGGAATACTAATTAAAATAACCGCCTCCGTGTACAGTTTTAACCATAGTTGCGGACGCCGGTACAAACTCGTTAATGTTTGACGCGGATAATTGCCGTAAAAAGTGTCCGACTCAATCACACAAAGAAAAAGAACCGGAAAACAAAGGAATTGCCCAATAAAATGGAGAATAATTAATATCGATTCTTTGTCCGATAAGAAAAAACTACAACCTTGCCAAATAATAAAACCGGGAAAACCTGAAACAAAAAGTATCAGACATGACCAACCAATGTACGAAAAACCAAAATCAAGATCAAACGGAATCCAACGCTCTATCCTGTCTTTGCCCGATGCCGTTTCCAAAAAAAGACTAATCCCAAAAAGGAATAACATCGCTAACCAAATAATACTCAAAACCCCGCCAAACCAAAAATTAATAAGAAAAAATCCGCTCTCCATCAAATTGTACGAATAACCGGCAAATTGACCGTAAACTTTATCAAACACAATTTGCCAAATCATCGACCGCGCTTTTTCACCAGTAAAATTGCCAAGAAAACCGCAAATAGTAAGAATGATCATTCGGGAACGACAACGCACGTCAAATAACGGTGACCACAAAGAACCGGAAAAATAAGAGTGTGAACCGGAAGAATGTGAGCGGGAACGGGAATGTGAACGCGAAGAATAAGAAGAACCGTCGGAATTAACCGGAAACGGTAACGAAATTGACGGAACTTCCTGAGGTAACGGAGGAGGACAAACTGTTAAAACAGGAGGCAATGGAGGAGGTAACGGCGGCGACAACGGCGACGGCAATGGCGGCGGCAACGGCGGAGGAATAACCGGCGATGAAGTTGATGAAGTTGATTTGTCAAACGGAAATTGCTTTTCAAAAGGTTTTGGCGTAACTAAATCAACCGTTTTATCGGAATTGTTTTCAGAACCCGAAAGATAGGATTCCAGTTTTCCGTTACGAGCCGCCATTTTGATTGCTTCGGTTTCTTTTTCGATTTCCAATTGCCGTTGAAGGAGAGCGTCTTCTTCGTTTTTTTCTTCACGGCTTTTCAAAAAATGGTTCAGCACACCTTCCACTATGGGCGGTTGATCAATGAATACCGGAGGCGGAAGCCGGTTTTCAAGTCTGTTGCGATTTTGTTTTTCCCGATATTCTTCAAACGATTTTTGATTTTCCGCTTTCAAACGAAAAATATCCTGCCCGGAAACTTCCGCTTCCTGAATATCGTAACCGCCGGCTGCTTCGGGATCGTCGGCAATCAACATAAACTTCGGCGGAACAGCAAGAATTTCCGTTAAACGCCCGCAATCAGGACAACGTTTCCAAAGACCAACTTGATTTTCACCGGCGTAAAGTCTTGTTTTACATGCAGAACAAATAACCGGAATTAAACGAGTTCCGGCATTGTACGGAATATCCGGCGCAACCGGTTTTTGAGCCTCTTCGTCTTCAATCGGAGCAAGCCCCAATTCGTCTTCCTCTATCGGTGTAAGCCGAAATTCTTCGTCTTCGCGTTCCATTGCTGATAATAATGATAATAATTACAATTTTCTTTATCCTTTGCGGTGAAAAAATAAAACAAACAGTTACACTAATTTACATTAATCTTTGCTTAAATCAATAGGTTGGAATTGCGCCGGAACATTGTCAAGAGAATGATAAAGTTCGGCAATTTCGATGAGACGTTTTTTTTTGCCGGTATTTTGCGGATCATTGGGTTCAAACCGTCCCCACAAAATTTCAGTTTCGGAATTTGTTTGGAGACGGCAAATAATCCGAGAACCCGTCGGAGTGGCTTCGTGGGACGGAATAATTTTGACCAGTCCCAGTTTTTGCGTAACATCTTCCAGCAAACCGGCAAGTTGAGCAGCAGTGTGAACCAACGGATCGCCCCAAAGTGTACCGGTAACTCCAAGCGGTCTGGAACGTATCCCCGTAATTCGCAAATAATTCTCCTTTTTCTCCGGCGCAACATTAATAAAATAATCCGTCGGTAACAAAATCCCGTTCCGATCAACAGGATAAAAACCTTGCGACACCATCTCCACCAGCGCAACCGGAACCCGATAAACCAACAAAACTTCGGCTCCGGCTGGATAACGTATTTTAACTTGACGAACTTCTTCAACCCACGGAGACGCTAAAAAGGCTTGCGAAATTTTTTGAGGTAATGATGTATCAAAAAGAGTTGCGCTGGTGTCCAAACCGGAACTTTGCAAAACTTCCGCTATAAAATTTTTCGGAACCCAAGGCGGCGGAACGGTAACCAAAATCCGCTCCGCCGATAACCGATATTCCGAACGGAACATAATCCGATTTTTAACAAAAAACCAACCCAACAATCCCAAACCGACAAAAAGAAATATAACCAAAATAATACCAAAGAATAATTTGTGCTGATCACTCAAATGTTTCATTTTTCAACTAAAATTTTAACGGAAAGAATTTTTAATTATGGTAACTTCTAAAAACCACAAATTTATTTTTATTAACCACAGAGAACACAGAGAGCGCAGAGGAATTTTTAATTGGAATCGAAACGTTATTTAATGGCAACTTCTAAAAACTACTTTTTAGACAAAAATATTTACAAGTCCTTATTTTTAAGGATGTGATTTTTAAACACAATGTTTTTAGAAATTCCCTAATATTATCATTGACTTTTGATCTAAAATAATTTTTTAAAAATTTCCTCTCTGTGAACTCTGTGTTCTCTGTGGTTAAATAATCTGTAACCGTTCACGGCTATTTAAAAAAGTTGGTATTTTTTTTATTTGTAACTATTCAGTGGAATTTGCGAAAACGTATTGTCATTGTTTCGACAAACCTCATTTTAACC
>JAISNF010000122.1 GCA_031276415.1 Planctomycetaceae bacterium | reverse complement strand
TCTGATTTATTTGTTTCGTTTTGGTTTCTCACCCATTTTGCATTTTTTACTGCGATTTCAGTTTTGTCTAAAATCTCTTGAGTAGGCTCGGAATTTTTTTGATATTCTTTCCAATATCTTTTCAAGTATCCTTCCACCTCATCTGAACCGGTAAAAGATTTCGTTGTCTTTTCGTAATGCAAAACATACCAAAATTCAAACGACGGATCAGAAAGAGTAAATACAATTTTTATTTCATGTTTTATTTTATGGTTCTTTCCTTTTTTACGTTTGTATTTTTCGACAAAATTATCCGCTTGTTCTTGGGCTTGTTTTGATAACTTGCGTTTTTCGTCATGCGGTTTTTCGAGATCATAGACAATACAAACTATATCGTAAGGAAGAACATTTATACTGTTTTGGCTGTTACTTACGCTTTCTTCAAAAAAAGTTTTTGCCTCATTCCACAAGTTAATCGGGTCAGTACAGTCAGGATTTTTAACATCAACCGTATGTAACTTATGGCGATTGCGTAACGTATTAAAGTATTTTTCTTCCGAATGTCCTTCGACAACAATAAGAATTTTAGCAGTCGGAACACGTTGCGGACGGCTGCGAGCCAAATGGTGTGTTTTTCTTGATTTTTTACTCATTGTCTTTATTAATTACTAATCCGTTAGGAATAAAAGGAATACCGCCGTAACGACCGGCTAAATAACCTTTGACTAATGCTTCGCCTTTTCTTGGGGCAAACTCCGTCAACGGGTAAAGATTTGTTTCGCCGTTTTGTTGTTTTTCAGTAAACCAAATTTGATCATGACGTAAAATGGTTTCGTCTAACAGTAACGGGTTATGTGTTGTAAAAATTAGTTGTGCGCCGTTACGGTTGTTTGGGCTTCGGAATAATTTTATCAGTTCAACAAGCAACAACGGATGCAAACAAGTTTCCAACTCGTCAACAAACAGAATATCGCCGTTTTCCAATACATCAAGCCACGGACCCAATAAAGCAAAATAACGTTTTGTTCCCTCAGATTCTTCTGCTTCAAAATCCATCTCAACCGAATTTTCGTTTCCGCGATGAACAAACGAGAGAGAAAGTGATTTGAATGAACTCTTATTGTTCTTGGTTTGTGTCTGACAAAACATTGCCAAAAGAGGTGGCGGAAGATTTTGTATATCATCATCGGATAATTCTTTTTCATTCACTTGTCCGCTAATAATATCAAAGTCCGCATTTTGTAAGAGTGATATTACTTTCTCATGCTGAATTTGAGACTTTTTCATTGCCTCCATTGTGTAAACAGGAATCAATCGCCCTCCGGCAAAATTCAACCTTTTCACTTTTTGGGTGAACCAATTATAAACATTGGTGAGTTGCGAATGTTTGTCGTCGGCGGACTTGGAAAGAAAAGCAACATTAGAACGAGTTCTTTCTGCAATTTGCGGTAATCCTTTTTTTACCGGATAATTGGGAAACGACCAATCATATTCCTGATTTTTTTCATTCCATTTTCGATGATACCAATCTTGCGGTCTCCCTTTAGGATAGGCGGTTAAGGACTCATTGATTACCTGCTCCGGTGTGAGTGCAAGATTATATTTATATCGTACATTATTGATCACAAACAAAATTTCAAAAGTTGTCGGCAATTTTTGGAATGATTTATTTAACTTAAACGGTGCGGCACACGTTGGAAATTTCAGGTCGGCACGAAAAGAATTTTCCACGAAATTGCATAACACATTAAACGCCAACAAAAGATTGGATTTACCGGAAGCGTTCGCTCCGTAAACCGCCGCAGCGGAAAGATAATCAAGCCCACTCATTCCGGGCAAAGAACATTTAATTTTATTGTCCGGCAGATTTTTTTCGTAATTACTGGCAACCAAACTAAATTTTTGAATCTCACCAAACGAACGAAAATTACCTATACTAAACTCGATTAACATTGTTTTAATCCTTTTTTTTACAGTTTTTATTCAAAAACTGCAGTCTATTCTAATATTTTCATTTATTTTGTCAATGAGAGATAAATCTAAATATGATTTTTATAAAACATCATTACCTCATTAGGAAACTTCTAAAAAGCACAAATATATTTTTATTGACCACAGAGGACATAGAAAAAAAGTGTTTGCAGATGACGCAGATTATTGCGGATAAATTTTAAAAAAACATCTGTGACAATCTGCGGACACTTTTTAAAATTCATCTGCGATTATCAGCGTCATCTGCGGACAAGTTTATCAGTATCTTTTGTGGTTAACTAATTTGGGCTGAATTAAAAAAAATTATTGTTTTTTTGGTGATGTTTGTCAGCGGTGATAATTTTGGTATAATGTTATCCTGTTTTGTTGCTTAAGTTTTTGCTTGGGTTACCGACCGGCAATGTAATTTTTTCTGCGTTGTTTTTTGCGAAAAGTTTATTATTTGCGGTTGTTAATCTTATCGCCAATTGGTGTTAATGACTGCAAATCTCGTTTAATAATCACCTATGAAAAACCACAGTCAACTTCCCGAAAGTAAAATCGCCGAAAATAAAATAGTCGAAAGTGCCAAAATCGCCCAAAATGCTGAAAGTAAAATGGCGATTCCCGCCGTAACTTCCGCCAATCTTGTTAAATTTCCGATTTGGCGGAAATTAATTGTGCTGACGGTGTTGCCGGTTTGTATTCTTTATTGCGTTACAACCGCAATTCAACTTCATATCAATCTAAAAGTTACAGAAAAAAAGGCGAGTCGGGAATTAGCCACGTCTGTTACACGTTACGCCAAAGAATGTGAGATTACATTCGCAACAGCAGCAAAAG
>JAISNF010000662.1 GCA_031276415.1 Planctomycetaceae bacterium | reverse complement strand
TACCTCATTAAAAAAATGAACAGGTTGTGTTTTAAGAATGAGGTAATGAGGTTTGTTTTGTGGGAAATTCATGGCTACTGAGGTTGTTTTGTTAGGAAAAATTAGGTGAAAATGAGGTTGTTGTTTCGTTTTCTTAAAAAAATCATCAGCGATTATCAGCGTCATCTGCGGACGTGTTTATCTTTTTTTGTTTTCGTTTTTTTCAACTATTTATGGGACGATATTCTGTTTTTTAACTTTTATCGAATAGTTCTTTATTTCCGATGACGCGGATTCCGCGTGATTGTAATTTTCCGATAGCGGCATCGGGATTATCAAAACGAAATACAATAACGGCGTTACCGGTTTTCTGGAAAAAGCCGTACATATATTCGATATTGAGACCGGCTTCGTCCAGAACGTCAAGAATATCGGCTAATCCGCCCGGTCGGTGATCAACCGCCAACGCAACAACTTCCGAAACCTTGACAACAACACCGTTTTTCTCAAATTCTTGTTTTGCCCGTTCCCAATCTCGCACGAGAATTCGCAAAATCCCGAATTGTTCCGTATCGGCAAGAGCCATTGTTTCGATATTGATTCCGCTGTTTGCCAAAGTTCGACATGCCTTGCGGACATTACCCGGTTTGTTCTCCAAAAAAAGCGAAAGTTGTTTAAGTTTCATGGTTGTAAATGGTGTTAAATGTTGGGAATATTGTAAAAAATATTGTAAATATTGGGGTTGTGAATATTGTTTGACAAAAAAATAAGGATTTGACAAATGAATTGAAAATTCCCGAATGCTAAAATATACCCGAACAAGGGGCATGTTGACAAGTCCCCACAAAAAATCCCCATAAAAATTATCTCCAACAAAACAAAATACCGTTAGGTACTTCTAAAAACTCAAATTTACTTTTTAAAACCACATTATTAACCACAGAGGACACAGAGATAGAAAATTATTCTGAACTTATATTGATTGTGATATTTTTTGTAAATGATATTAAAAATTAAAATAAAAAAACATATTCAAAAAAATCACTTAAAAAATTCTCTCCCTGTGAACTCCGTGTTCTCTGTGGTTAATAAAAAAAACTAGTTATTAGAAATTACCTTGTAGTTTTTAGAATTTCTCATTTGTTTTTTATTCCAGATTTTTGAGTTGTTGTTTTGCGTTGGGGACATTGGGGCTGCCGGGGTAATCTTTGATCAGTGAACCAAGATAGGCTCGTGCCGCGTCTTTGTTTCCGGCTTTTTCTTGGGCTTCGGCAGCAACCAATAAAAGTTCGTCAATATACGGCGAATCAGGATTCAATGACAATTGTCTGTCGGCAAGAGCCGCCGCTTGAGGATATTTTTCACGTCCAATCCAATATTTCGCCATCAACAACGAAATAAATCCCTCATAAGATGCCGCCGGATATTCGAGTTGCCAGGTTCGCAACGAATCAATCGCCCGATCATAATTCTTTTCCCGCAAAAATGTTTCGGCACTCCGGCTTGCGGAACCTTGCAACGCAACCTGTTCCGTGTATTGAAAATGTTTTTCATCTTTGGTTTCGTTTGCCTTTCTCAATGCTTGTTGGGCTTCCGCACTTTGACCGATTTCCGCAAGATATTCGCCCTTAATCCGATAAAATGTGCTGATCGACTGACTTTTACCGTTTTTTGAAACCTTTTTCTCTGCGGATTCAATAAATTTCTTGGCGGCAGTTTTATTCAACATATCAAGCGACACCTCTGCTGCCAACGCATAACATTCCGCCGCAAAATCATTGAAGGTCAATTTTTGTGCCGCCGCAACATAAATCTGACCCGCCAGTTTCCAATCCAACAGATAATCTCTCGCCATTCCGCCCGCTAACAAGGCAAGTTTATAAATTGAATTGTCGCCCTTAAAATTGGGATTGTCCGCCAATGACGACCGAACTGTTTCCGCAATAAGCCGGCGATATTTCGTAACTTGCTCCAATTTGGCGGCGTTCTGTTGCCCGGAAATTTGAGATTTTGTTTTGGTTTTCTTATCTTTGTCGGTTCCTTCTATCAATGCGTTTTCAGCGGCGATTTGTTCCGCTTCTGTCGGATTCAGAATCGAATCAATTTTCACACAATAAACCTCTACCAGTTGGAGCAGCGAATCCGCATCAAGTTTTGTTGTTTCGTATTTTTCCAAAACGGTCAGATATTGATTCAAGGTTGGCGGATTTTTGGGGTCAGCCGGAAGCGGCGGTTGAGCAATTTCGATTCGGTTTACTGACGAAAGATGTTGCGAAGCGGTATCTGAAATTAGTTCAACAGAATAAATCCCCGGTTTAAGATAAATATGATTTGGCGAAGGTTCTTCGCTGGTTTGACCGTCGCCGAAATGCCAAACCAATTTCCCGCGTGCCGCAAGTCCCGCCGATTTATTCTGGAATTGTACAGAAATCATCGGCTGATCGTTATCCGGCAATGAAACACTTCCAACAACCTGATAAACAAAATCCGGCGAACCCGGTTTGTTGGCAAAATTAACTGCGCCCGGCAAAATGCGGGCAATATTATTGTTTTGAAAAGCCTCTTCGGGGATTAGCGTCAATTTTTTTGGTTTTTCTTCGGGATTTAGTTCCCAAACGGCAATCATGCTGGCGTTTTCGTCACCGGTTGCGTGGTAATATTCGAACAGATGTTTCCCTTGTGCGAGGTTGGTGAATTTAACGAGTTCCGGTTTTGCTTGTCCGGCTCGTCCGTGCCGACCGGGATGTGAGGCGACGATTTTACCGTCAATTAAAAGAAAACTGCAATGATGAGACGAAGTGAGCAACGCATATTTTCCTCCGACAGCGACATTTAAGTTACCGGAATACCGTGTGAGAAACGGTTCGCGTCGAAGCGTGAACGGATTATAACCGTGGTGTACATTTTTAACATAATTGGCACCGATTGGTTTTTTCGAGAGTTCGAAGGCTTTTTTAACTGCTTCAAAATCATCCATATTGAAATGATTTTCGGGATATCGGGTTTCCATGAGAAGCCCGTCGGTATTTGTCCATGCGGGAACTTGAACATTATTGGGCGGTTTATCCGCCGGAACTCCGTAATAAATGTTATAGGAATTGTTTTTTTCTTCGGTTTGTATTGCCAATCGGCAAAAGTCGCCGGGACCGAGTTGAAGGATTTTGAACGGAACCGTTTTTTTGGAACGTGTTGTTACGAGAACAGTTTTTCCTGTATTTTCTATTCGCGGATCAATATTTTTCGGAGCAAGACTGATAAGCCCCTGATGCAAAAATTCCGCAACAACAACATTTTTCCCGCTTGGAGCGTCAACCTCACGCATAGCAAGATAAGAACCGCCCGCAATATCATAAGATTGTGCCATAATAATTGTTTGCGTAAAAAGAAACAGTACAAAAAATAAACTTCGTAACATCGGACAACACTAAAAAAATTTGTTAAAAAAATTTGTTAAAAAATTGGTAATATTTCGATGGAATTTTCATATCAATTTATTGTAATTATTCAGTGGTTTATTGTAATTATTCAGTAATTCATTGTAATTATTCGGTAAAATGTTATGGATTATCGCAATGTTCACTGCTAAAAACTACGTTGTTTTACCAGAGGATATGAATCAATATTAAACCATTGATTATAAACAAACTATGAACCATCAACACAAAACACGATTGAAATTCAAAATAAAATATAATAGAAAAAGTTCGTGTTTTCAAGAACCTCAATATTTTAACAGATAATTTTGAACCATTTTATACAAAAAAATATTTTTGATATAAAAATCTCTTTTTTATCTATTTCTTCTAAACTTTTTTCGATAATAGGATTCTATTGCAAAGAAGGAAAAAATATCTACAATTGAACGATGTTCTTTGACAATTAGGTAATGAAACATATCTTGTAGCGGTAAATGGGATTATTCTGTCTCGTTAAAATCGTTATAATACGTTAAAAAATTCGGTTCTAAGCGAACATCTCTACGCCTACGACGCTTACGGCAACGCCATCGGCTTTGACCCTGCAACGGCATTGACCGAATTCTTGTACAGCGGCGAACAATTCGATTCAAAAATTGGGCAACAGTATTTACGTGCAAGATATTATGATCCAGCAACCGGAAGATTCAATCGGCTCGATCCATTCTTTGGAAATTTGAATGATCCACAATCTCTGCATAAATATCTGTACACTTGTGGTGACCCAATAACTTATACTGATCCCAATGGTGAGATGTCCATTGGGGTCTCAATGGCAATGAGTGGAGCGATCATTGGAGGTATTTCAGGTGCTGCAATAGGAGCCTATCGTGATGGTTGGCGAGGGGCACTAATTGGAGGGATTTCTGGTGCTGTCGCAGGCGGGACAGTCGGTTACCTTTCACCAGCTTTGGCTGCCTTTTTCGGAACATCCACATTAGGCACATTGGGATTTGACGCAGCAACTGGAGGTATTTTCGGTCTCGTTAATGGTGGGATATATGGTACGTTACTGAAAAATGGTAAATTTACTTTTTCACCCATGAATGGTGTGGGGCTTGCGATTACAGAAGGAGCAATGGGGGCTGTGACGGGAGGTGTATTAGGTTTAGTTGGTAAACTTGTTTTTGGCGTTACTCCACGTCCTACAAACATTACAAATACCCGTAGTTCGCAACTTAAAGATTCCATGATTAAACTTATCGAATCACCTTTTTTCAGGCTGAGAGCAGAAATGTGGTCACGTATGACAGGAAGAGGTAAAATCAATTGGAATGTGGTTATGAAAAAACTTGAACAGGCTGAATATGTAGAGACTAGTGCTGTATTCAATGGCGGATGGGCTGGTCTCAACGAGGCTAAGAATAAATGGTATTTCGCGATATCAGAAAAAGCTTGGTTTGGGAATGGCACCAAATCACATGAACTAATCCATGCACTGCAAGATGCCTCAAGCGGAATCTTCTCGCAACAAAATGGTCCTTTTGCAACAGCGGCTCTTGAAGCTCAAGCACATGTTTTTCGAAACTCTCTGTGGGGAGTCCCTTTCATGGGAGGAATAGGCATTGGAATGTTTATGGGTATTGATTATTTGCTTGATACATGTGATGATATGAACAATGCATACAATCCTTTTTAGTTATCATGAGCCATAATAGCGGATGTATTATTATTGGAATCTGTTTTCTAGCATCACTATGCATTGTAAAAGCGATTGATGCTAGTT
>JAISNF010000647.1 GCA_031276415.1 Planctomycetaceae bacterium | reverse complement strand
AATATATTAGTATCAATAAATACTTTAACGTTCATCGGCAACATTCCTGTCAAATTTAAATCCTTTGGTTTTTAATTTTATTGCGGAAAATTTTTTACTTACGGTGTTCGTTTTTTTGTCTTCGGTTTGTAAAATAACTTTTACCGGCGAAGAAATATGTTGCAAATATTGCGACGGAACATGGATAATACCACCATCGTTAATAACCGTACTAAATTCATAAACCTGCATAAAAACTCCTTATAATTGGTAACTTTTTGATTTTACACTAATTTTCATAAAAATTTTGTAATTTTATATTTCGGCATATTGTTATTCCGGTTTTTCGTTATCAATATATTTTTCGACAATAGTATTTTCCGCTTCTTGTTTTCTCTTCTCCGTTCTTTCCTGTAAATGTTTACCGATAATACGGTCAAGGTCACGGTCAACAAGTTCCCGTGTTAATTGCAACATCAATTCCTGTGATTCAGGTGTCTGGCGTTTGGTTTTCATTATAAATTTTTCTCATTAAAAACTGTTACTAGAACGGTGATTGTGAATGTTGTCGTAATGATTCAATACACCATTGTCATCCATATCAATAGGAAGTCCTAAAGCAGTACGTGTAGGAGCCCAGATATTTGTAATAGGAACCAATAAAGTAGCAGAAGGAAAGTCAGTACCAAAATTAAGATCAACAATCCCATCAGCACCACCAGAAACAATCAAAGGATACAAAAACCAAGTCCGATTGATAATACCATCTGGATCAAATGGGTCTGAATAACCTGTATTACTCATGGCAGCCACCAATTCTTTTTGTGGTGTGGTAAGTGTGGTTGTATTCATATCCCAATCGATATCAATAACGGTAAGAGGATTTCTCCATTTGTTTACTACATCATTGGGTTTTCCAATCAATGGAAAATTTGAAGCAGTAATAACGTCCGGCTGTAAATCTGAACCAACCAATGCCGGAGCCAAACGAATAAAGTGAATCGGATTACCCCAAGCGTCATGAAATTCACGAAGTCCATTACCGTCAACATCACCAATTTCTGAGCCATGAAAACTTTCTAACGCTTCAGGATTCAAATTTGCTATGATTAAAAATAAAAGTTCAGAAGATGGGGATTGAGAATTAGCATTTGCAGCGATTGGATTACCATCGTGATTACCATCAATGGAATCAAGAGCATATCGATAGTATGTGAATACAGGCGGAATATCAGCACAGAGACCAGATGTAGTACCAATATGAATGGGACCATATTGTACTTCATCCCATGAAAATGGCATTTCCATACGCATAATATCGTTGATAAAATGAAGTTGTGCTACTAGACGAATTTTTTTACGAATTTTTTCGCGAATTATCTCTTGTTGAGCTACAGGAAGATTTGAGTCTATAACGTAACTTGGATTAATGGGATCAATTGGATTGGTAGTCATATTAATACCAGCAGATGCTAATTGTGCATCACTAATAGGAATACCATTTTCGAAACGTTCCTGATAACTTTCGTAGATATCGAGTATAGCGGCGTCTAGTTTTGCGATGGTGCCGCGGGTTTTGGATTCTTTTGCGGCGGTCATTGTTCCGCTGAGAACCAACATCGACATCCCCGCTAACATCGAAATAATCACCACCACCGTCAGTAATTCCACTAACGTAAATCCACTTCGCCTGTTTCGTTTTGTTTGAATTGCTTGAAATAGTATCGCGTTCATTGTTATTGGCTCCAAATAAAATAAAAATCTTAATTTTACGTAAGGTTGTTAATGTTCAAAATATTTATACGTAACAACAAAATGTTACGAAGGAACAGTTTCTGTTGATAATTGTAATTTATTTTGTTCCTTTTTTTCTTTTTCCATTTGTAATCGCAACGCAATTTCGCGGCAATATTTTTCGTTGAACTCTTGAACATCTTGTTCCACTGATTGCATTAAAAATTCAGCGAGTTGTTTATTGGTATATTTTGTTTTCATATTAATCCTTTCTTTCAAAATTTGTTTGTGCAACGATAAAATTTGGAGAAATAACGGTTTCTGCTTCGTTATTTATTTTTTGCTGTAAATAATTTCGGTATTGAGCAAGACCTTTCCGATGAAATTCTTCGTTTGCTTGTTCGGCACCGTTTTTTTCTGCCTGACGTCGTAAGGCAATAATCTGTTCGTTAGTCAACACCGTTTTGGGATATTTTTTAATTGTTTTCGTTATCATTATTAATTGTTACCAATTGGGGGTTATTGTTCCAAACCTGACACATTATTATTTGAGTTGACTCAAAAATAGAAAATACTCCGATTGTTATGTGACGTTCTACAACATACCAACCACTCTCAAAATAAGATTGTGCTTCATCGTAGGAACGTGAAAAAAATTTTTTATCCGATATAGGTTCGGATATTTCATATTCAATATAATTTTGTGAATCCACAGGTTTCTCCTTTTTGAATTGAAAAGGAATGTTATGAAGGAACGGTTTCTGTTGATAAATAATTGTTTATGTAATGCAAAATCACCTGTTTTCTACGCCCTGAAAGGGCGGCATAAGCCAGCCCGCCGCAACGCGGCGGGTAACGTTTACAACCAATCATCGCCCTGAAAGGGCAATATAAATTTTTTTTGTGAATCGAAAAATTCCAATCATACAATTATTCATATCAATAAAACCGGTTATATTGTGCGAAAATATGATTATGTTGCCTTTTCTGTGTGAATTACACGGCAGGCAAGATTGTCCATTATTGTTTCGCCTGTAAGGGCAATCTCTATTTTTGTTCACAATTTTTTTATTCATAATTATTGTTGTCATATAATTATTGCCACAAATAGGATTCATTGAAATCAATTTTATACTTTTTCAAAAATTGAATATATTCATCTTTAAATGAAACCGTTTTATGGTGTTCTTTTTGATTTTCGATGTATTTTTTTACTGCCTCTATTTTGGTCTGACTCACGGAATAACCGGCATAACCGCTTTGCCATGCAAAATATCGATAAAACTCTGATTGGTGTTTAATCCATCGGCTACTGTTTTTCTTTATTTGTTCAACAAATTGTGCTAATGAAATATTTTTTGACATTGTTGATAAAATATGTAAATGATTTTCTGTGCCATTTATTTTTATTGGATGTGAATCGTATTGTTTAATAATTCCGCCGATATAGGCATATAATTCCGTTTCATTTTCTGATCGTATCTGGATAGTTTCATCTTTCACGTGAAAAATAATGTGAACATATAATTGGGATAAGGATTGTGCCATTAAATATTATTCCTCGTGTTGCGGTAAAGTGGTTTG
>JAISNF010000634.1 GCA_031276415.1 Planctomycetaceae bacterium | reverse complement strand
TTAACTCTGGCGTTTTGACCCATGTTTTTACGGTGTTTTCGACAAAGTTTAGGAGGTTTTCAGCAAAGTTTTTCATCGTTTTTTTTCCTTGTGTTGGAAAGTTCTTTAACCTAATCACGATTCGTCTGCCGCAACAACACGGCAAAATCACCTAAATCGCAATTGAATTAGTTTTTACAGTTTAACCGAAAAACAGTCTCTGTCAATTGGGATATTTCTTTTTGCTAAAGATTTGTTATTATTCGGCAAATTTTTTCAAAATAATCAATTTAATTCGTTTACAACCTGAAATCCAAAACATTTGGCAACACGAATTGACAAAGTTTGTCTGATTCACTCTTGGCGAGTACGCCAACTAATGTTTTAGGCGAAAACATTGGATTGCGGTAATTCATAAAGTTTTACGGGATAATTCTAAATATTAGACGTTTTCCTTCCTCTATCTTGACCAATGATAAGCCGTATGGTACAACTCTGTACGTTCTTTGCGTAAACGTAAAATCGATCAAAATAAAATGTTTCCAATTAGGAATAATTAACCTATGATTGTACTTCAAACTTCCATTTCCAAAATGATACCCAAACGCGGAAAAGTTCGCGATATTTATGATTTTGGAAATTCTCTGTTGCTGGTCAGCAGCGACCGAATCAGTGCCTTCGATTGGGTTCTTCCCTCTGGAATTCCCGATAAAGGTAAAGTTTTGAACCAATTGTCGGCGTTTTGGTTTCGGCAACTCGGCGTTCCAAATCACTTGATCACCACCGATGTTGCAAAAATGCCGTTTCCAAAAGATACCAATCTTGAAACATTTGACGGACGCTCAATGCTCGGTAAAAAATGTAAAGTTGTACCGATTGAATGCGTTGTTCGCGGTTATTTGAGCGGTTCCGGTTGGAAAGAATATCAAAAATCCGGCTCCGTTTGCGGTATTAAATTGCCAAACGGACTTCGTGAAAGTGATCCGTTGCCGGAACCAATTTTCACGCCCTCAACAAAAGCAGAAACCGGTCATGACGAAAATATTACTTTTGAGCAAATGATTGAAATTGTCGGTCAGGATACTTCCGAAAAGTTGCGTCAAAAATCGCTTGATATTTTTCGCCGCGGTTCGGAATTGGCAATCAAAAAAGGAATTATTATCGCCGACACCAAATTTGAATTTGGATTTTCCGAAGATGAAATAATCTTGATCGATGAAGTTTTAACACCGGATAGTTCCCGGTTTTGGTCTGCCGACTGTTACCAACCAGGTCAGGGGCAACCTTCGTATGACAAACAATTTGTTCGTGATTGGTTGACGCAAAGCGGTTGGGATAAAAACAGCCCGCCGCCGGAACTTCCCAATGAAATCGTTCAAAAAACACAAGAAAAATATCTTGAAGTGTTTCGGATTTTAACGGGTCATTCATTAAATCAAACTCATTAAATCAACATCAAACCGTTTATCACCAACTTGTATACTCTTTGTACTTTAAACAATGTTCCGGCGGTTAAAACCGCCGGCTACATTGGGAATGCCCCGCTGGGGCAATTTGAATCAATTATCAATTTATATTGTGAAACGAAAACAAAATTTTAAAGTGTAATGAGTATATTCTGTTTAAAAAATGAAATCAGAAACAACTTCAGCCGTTGTAACATTTACGGCGAAATGTTGTTTGATCTTTGCGGAAAAAGGTCAATTACTTCAATTACCAATATTACTGAATAATTACTACAATTATTAACAATAACCACATAACGATGCTAAAATTGAAACGGATTCTTGTAACGGGCGGAGCAGGATTTTTAGGTTCACACCTTTGCGAACGCCTTGTTGATCAAGGGCATGATGTTATTTGTGCCGATAATTTTTTTACGAGTCAGAAATCGAATGTCGCCAATCTTCTTGAGCGTTCGAATTTTGAGTTAATCCGGCATGATATTACGATGCCGCTTTATTTGGAAGTTGACGAAATTTATAATCTGGCGTGTCCCGCTGCTCCTGGACATTACCAATTCAATCCCGTTAAAACAATGAAAACATCGCTGGCGGGTTCAATTAACATGCTTGGTTTGGCAAAACGTTGCCGAGCCAAAATACTTCAGGCATCGACCAGCGAAGTTTACGGCGATCCCGAAGTTCATCCGCAAGTCGAATCTTACCGCGGTTGTGTTAATCCCATTGGACCTCGCGCTTGTTACGATGAAGGAAAACGCGCCGCCGAATCACTTTTTATGGATTACTGGCGAATGCACAAAATGCCGGTGCGTATTGTACGAATATTCAATACGTATGGACCGCGAATGCATCCGTATGATGGGCGTGTTGTTTCAAATTTTATTCGTCAGGCTCTTAGCAATGAACCCATTACAATTTTTGGCGACGGACAACAAACGCGATCATTTTGTTATCGTGACGATTTAGTTGAAGCCATGATTCGGATGATGAATAATGAAGAAAATTTCATCGGTCCGGTCAATATCGGTAATCCCGAAGAATTTACTATTCGCGAACTGGCAGACCTTGTTGCGGAGTTAGTCGGGCAACCTGTTCAGTTTGTGGAAAAACCGATTCCAACAGACGATCCGCGTCAACGGCGTCCAGACATCACGCTCGCAAAACAAAAATTAAACTGGACTCCGCAAATTCCTTTGAAAGAAGGTTTGCGTAAAACAATCGAATGGTTTCGCAGTATTGATTTCGAACAATACCGCCCGCCAACACCGCTTTACTGAAACCATTATTCGTCCGCAAATTGTTTTTAAAATTGTCCGCAGATTTCGCTGATTTTCGCTGATGAGCGAATAGTGTTGCAATGCGGATTAAAAATGTTTGGGCAATAATTCCGCTTGCGAACTATTCACTATTCACTATTGGGAATTTCTAAAAACCACAGAATTATTTTTATTAACCACAGAGGACTCAGAGAGCACAGAGGAAAAATTTTGTATTTATTCAATAGTGTCTCGGTTTAGTGTAGAAATTCCGTGATATTTCCTAAGTCCCTACGGTTATGCACCTCACACCTCTTGCGGGGTTAAGATTGAGAAATAAAAATTCCCTCTGTGAACACTGTGTCCTCTGTGGTTAATAAAAAAAACCAGTTATTAGAAGTTACCTATTAACTAAAAAAATTGATTTGCGGACAAATTCTTTACGTAACTGTCTTATTGATTTGGCGTGGGAACCTCTTGTTATTATCGGTTAATATGATATTCTATAACTCAATCTGTTATTTTTTGTGTGGTAACAGTAATAT
>JAISNF010000400.1 GCA_031276415.1 Planctomycetaceae bacterium | reverse complement strand
AAAATTTAACGTTAAAAATTGTATAAAAAACAAAAAATAAAATAAAATATAATTATCGTGTAAAAATAAAAGGGCAAGGTTTAATGGGACACCAAATGACAATTAAAACAAAAAATGCTCTCCCACTAAACCTTGCACTTGACCATGAGGTAATGATGTTGTTGTGTGTTATTTTATTTTGCTACTGAGGTTGTTTTGTTGGGAAAATTAGGTGGTAATGAGGTTTCATTTTATTAGTTAAATAGTTTTGGTAGGTGACGGATGTTGTTGGAGTGCGGTATTCATGTCTTTAGCGGCGGCGCGTCCGGCACCCATTGCGAGAATGACAGTGGCAGAACCGGTTACAATGTCCCCGCCAGCCCAAACATTGGGGTGGCTGGTGCGTCCGTTTTCGTCAGTGATTATGTAACCGCGTTGATTGAGTTCTAGTCCGGGCGTGTTTTTTGTGAGGAGCGGATTGGCTAACGCTCCAGCAGCCACAATAACACAGTCCGCCGGTAACTCAAACGCCGAATCAGGAATTTTGACCGGACGCCTTCGCCCGGATTCGTCCGGTTCGCCTAATTCCATCTTGTTGCAAATAATCGCACGAACTTTTCCCTGTTCATTACCAAGATATTGTTGCGGATTGGTTAAGAAAAGAAATTCAATTCCTTCTTCTTCGGCATGATGAATTTCTTCGGTTCGTGCGGGAAGTTCGGCACGGGAACGACGATACACAATTTTAACGGATTCCGCACCTAAACGTATGGCAGTTCGGGCAGCATCCATTGCCACATTGCCGCCGCCAATAACACAAACATTCCGCCCACGAATAATCGGCGTGTCGTATCGCGGAAACTGATACGCTTTCATCAAATTGGAACGAGTTAAATATTCATTGGCAGAATAAACACCGCCCAAATCTTCGCCCGGTAAATTCAAAAACATTGGCAATCCCGCCCCAACTCCAATAAAAACAGCGTTGAAATCGTCAAGTAATTCTTCAATCGTTATTGTTTTACCAATAACCTGGTTCAATTCTATTTGAACACCAAGCCGGACAAGATAATTGATTTCATGTTCGACAATCGCTTTGGGCAACCGAAATTCAGGAATTCCATACATTAAAACGCCACCGGCTTTATGGAAGGCTTCAAACACGGTAACCTCATAACCAAGCAAAACCAAATCTCCGGCAACTGTTAATCCGGCGGGTCCTGCTCCAACCACAGCGATTTTTAGATTATTGGGCGGTTGTTTTTGGGGTATTTCAACCAAATGATGTTCGCGTTCATAATCGGCGACAAAACGTTCACAACGTCCAATTGCCACCGGTTCGGATTTTCTACCGAGAATACATTTTGATTCGCATTGTGATTCTTGGGGACAAACTCGCCCGCAAACAGCCGGTAATGCGTTTGTTTCTTTAATTTTTTGGGCGGCACTGGCGAAATGCCCTTCGCGAAGTAATTTAAGAAATGCCGGTATTTGAACACTAACCGGACAACCTTCGATACAAGCAGGTTTTTTGCATTGGATACAGCGGGAGGCTTCTGTTTGAGCCATTTCGGGCGTGTAACCAAGGGGAACTTCTAAAAAGTTTTTAGCGCGGATTGGGGCGGATTGTTCCGGCATTGGAGTCCGCCCCGGTTTGGAAACATTCGCAGTAGGATTGCTCATTAAAAACAACGTTAGAAAATATTGTTGAAACCAATCGGAAAATATAAACAATGCGGCTTATTCTAACGTCTCTTTTCATACTGTAAAGACAACTATTTCAGATTTGTCCGCAGATGATTTTTTAAATTTGTCCGCAGATTACGCAGATGATCGCAGATGATTTTTTAAATTTGTCCGCAGATTACGCAGATTATCGCAGATGATTTTTTAAATTTGTCCGCAGATTACACAGATTGACGCAGATGATTTTATATTTTATTGGAATTTTCGGACGAGAATTGCGGAGGCTTGAGATTGCGGATTTACGGTAATTTTAATAAACGATTGACCACTTGGTGTATTGTTTTCCCGATTGGGTGTTACCGGACATTCCGGGTCTGGCGTTGAAAAATTTAAGGTCGGAAACAATAACCCGCTACGTAACGCAAGAATACCCGCAACTAATTCCACCGCCCCACTTCCTGCTCCCAAATTGCCAAAGAATCCCTTTGCCGCACTCAATGGAATCGTTTTTTTCCGATTCCCAAACACGTCGTTAATCGCCAACGCCTCCGCAATATCCGAATCACGTGTTCCAAGTCCATGAGCGTTAATATGACCAATCTGCTCCGGCTCCATGCCGCTCCGCCGCAATACATCACACAAAACACTCCGAATCACTTCACGTCTCCCGTCCGTTTGAGTTCGGTTATAACGAGTTCGGTAAGAACCGCAAATTACTTCGCCCCAAATAGTTGCGTTGCGTTTTTGTGCGTGTTCCAGTTCTTCCAAAACAAGGGAACCGGCTCCTTCGCCAAGAACTGTTCCGTCACGATCACGATCAAAAGGTTTACACTCAGTCGCCGTAAGTTCTTCCTGCTGAATGGCGTGGAGCATTTTCAACGGATGCAACCGGCTACCGGTTGTCCCAACAAGCATTACGTCCGCACGCCCCGAAACAATAATCTCAACCGATTCACCAACACAAGCACCAATAGACGCCTCCCGTAATGTAATCGAATTGCTCGGACCATGAAAATTGTTGATAATTGCAATGTGACTCGCCGGCATGTTGGGCAAATATTTTAATTGCCAAAGCGGTTGCATTTTCGTAAGCCCGTCAGACGCCCAACGCGAAAAATCAAAACCCAATTTCTCTTCTGCCCCTTCCGAATTTTGTACTGCCAAATTTTGTACTGGCGAATTTTGTGAACTCTTTGAATTCTTTGAATAATCGCAACAAGCCCTGATTCCGTCAATAACATCATCAGCAGTTGTCAGAATGTAATCCGAACCAAACGAAATTCCAATACGTTGCGACGGAAACTGTTCCAATTGGATATTGGCGTGATGGATCGCCCGGCAACTGGAAGCAACCGCCATCTGAATCTCACGCGACATCACCTTCAACGCTTTTTTGATTATTTTTTTCTGTGCCGCATCACGCAAATCAAAATCTTCGATTTTTCCTTCGAATAACGCAGGGGCGGCAATGGGAACCGAACTCACTTCCTCGCCGCTCCAAAGATAAGGACGAACCGCCCCTTTTCGAGAAACCAACGCCTCCTGAAAAGACTCAAGAGAAGAAGGCAAAGGACTGATCAATCCCATACCTGTAATCACAACACGACGTTTATTCATGAAAAACTCTTCGTAATCAGAAAAAAGAAAAAATACCGTCTAAGTTTACTTTGTTTTTTTGATTCGAACAGTTTTAAATCAAAAAATTCGCCAGAATCTGGAAAAAACTTGTCAAAAAATAAGAAATATAACAAATCTGACGATTTCAAATTATATTTTATCTCAATTTTTATACCAAATATTTTATTTTATCTCAATATTTTACCCAATATTTTCACCAATATTTTATCCCAATGTTTTGTCATTAACGAGTTCGTGAATCAAGGTTGTTATTCCGTCTTTTGTTGGAGTTATTTCGGTAAATCCTTCTTTTTTCAAAACAATTGATTGAATACGGAAAACTTTTGTTGGCGAACCGGCAACTCCGCAACGGTTTAAATCTGCTCCAATATCATCAAGATTCCATTGTTCGATAAGCCGGTTTTGGGTTTTAAGTTCATTGATTTGTTCCGGCGGTATTTCGGCGGGAACCCGATCATTTTTGTGTTTCATCATACGTTTTGCCGAACACGGACGCGGCGTATTGGCTGTTTCGATTACTGTCAGAAGAGCCGGCAGTTTGACCTGAACAATTTCCCAACCATTCCCGATATTCCGTCGAACGGTTGCTTTGCCGTTTTGAATTTCGGAAATTTCTTCCATGTAAGTTATTTGGGGAATCCCAAGTTTTTCGGCACATTGCGGTCCGGTTTGGGCGGTGTCACCATCAATTGCCTGACGACCGGTGAAAACGAAATCAAAATGATTTACGGTTTTAACTGCCTGAGAAAGAATATAACTTGTTGCCAGCGTATCACTTGCTGCTGCCCGCCGATCCGTAATCAAAATAGCCCGATCTGCACCGCGAAACAGACAAGCCCGCAAAACATCAGCCGCTTTGGGAGGTCCCATCGAAATAACTGTAACCATACCGCCGAAACGTTGTTTTATATCGAGGGCGGCTTCCAATGCGTGAAGATCGTCTGGATTGAAAATCGCCGGCAATGCAGAACGATTAACTGTTCCGTCTTCTTTCATTGCGTTTACCGTGATATTGGCGGTGTCTGGAACTTGTTTAACAAGAACAATCGAATGATACATTAATTTGTGGAGAGGTTGAATTTTTTGATATGGTAACTTCTAATAACCGGCTTTTTAAGCACAGTTTATTTAACCACAGAGAAGACAAACAAAGAAGACAAATTTAATTTTATAAAGTTATTTTAGATCAAAAGTCAATGATAATCTTAAACAACATTTTGATTCTAATTAAAAATTTCCTCTGTGGTTCTCTGTGTCCTCTGTGGTTAGTAAAAATAAATTTGTGTTTTTTTGGAAGTTGTCGATTAATTTTTTACGGTTGTTATATTTTGGCAAGAAAAATTGAAATTTCAAGGGGGATTATTTGGGGGGTGTCTTGGAATTTGTTTTTTTGGATATAAAATGAAAACCTGTTGTTTTGGGAAAAGACATTTTGGCAATGGTTCTGTGATATAGTAAGTTTTTTTTGAATAGAAAGTTTTTGAGGATTCAAAAGTAATGTCTGAATCAAAAGGAAAAGAAGAAGTTATTGAGTTATCTGGGGTTGTGGTGGAGGAAGTGCGTGGAGCATTTCGGGTGAAGTTGGACGAGATGGATCATGTGGTGTTGTGTCGTTTAGCGGGTAAAATGCGTAAATTTCGGATACGTGTTGTTCCGGGCGATCATGTTACGGTGGAGGTAAGCCCGTATGATATGAGTCGTGGGCGTATTACGTATCGTGAACGTTAAATTGGGGGTTAACTTTTGCAAAAGATAAATTTGCAAAAGTTAATTTTTGTAAAAGATAAATTTTGACAATCTTTCTTAAAATTCTTAAAAAATGATTAATTGCCCGCGTAGCTCAACTGGCAGAGCGCAGCATTCGTAATGCTGAGGTTGTGGGTTCGATTCCCCCCGTGGGCTGTGATGTAAGTCCTCAATAAATTAGGACGTGCAATAATTTCTAAAATGCAAGACCGGCAACTTTTTCGGTGTTTGCTAATGGGAACTTCTAAAAACAACAAATTTATTTTTCTGTAATCATTCACGGTAATAGGTTTAAATCGTAAAGGCGCAATGTATTGTGTCTCTAGTACAGTTGATGATTTTTCAATCTTAATCCCCGCAGCAACTGTGTTTTTTTCAAGGGGTGGTTTATTGATTTTTTTATAAATTTTTGGTTTTATTTTTTTGTTTTTTGGCAACACGGAAAAAGTATGTAAATTACATTATTTGCAGTTTCAGCAACAAAAGGAATTTGCCAAATTGCTTGGAATTGCTTGGGAATGAATCAGACGGATGCGAAAAAAGGACAAAATGTAGGAGAGGAGAAACATTTCTTAGCAGATTTCTTAGCAAAATTTAACGATACTACACGTTCCTTAGGTGACCATCTAATTGATAAAGTAGATAATTTTTCAGAGATTGATGAGGAGATTCAACCGGAATTTGAATCTTTTGGTTTTGACTTAAAGTCTTATTTAGACGTAATTTGCAAACATGATTTAACCATTGAAGAGATGTTACAATATTCTCATGAATTCGTCGGAAAAACGTTAGAGTATAAAGATAAGATTAAGACAAAAAAATCAAACACTAGACCGGGTAGGACTTGAACCCACGACCTAGGGATTATGAGTCCCCCGCTCTAACCCCTGATAATCATTTTAATCGACATAAGTTGGTGTAAAATACCTTAAAATCGGAACTTTAACAAGCCCTAATTTTAAAGTAAAAGCGGATAAAATAAATAGATATTAACGGCATTTATTTTTCACCAACAGCACGGCGGAACTTTTTCATTT
>JAISNF010000112.1 GCA_031276415.1 Planctomycetaceae bacterium | reverse complement strand
GAAGGTCGGATAGAGGCAATTATATCTATTTTGGATGTAAAATTCGGCGAAATTTCTGAAACAATTCGAGATTCTCTTCGTGTTATCACAGATGTTAATCAACTTCAGGGACTTGTCCGGTTCGCTACAAAATGTGATACATTCGAAGAATTTTACAAGAAATTAAAATCAGCAAAACGGAACCGTGATTGAAACAATTTCAATCGCGTAAAATTGTATTCCTGTACAGATGCAAGTAAAAGAATGAACATTATATTTATTGTTTGCGGCATTATCCGCGATTAACATTCAACTCTCAACTTATTTCTTCTTATTATGTTTCGTATCACCATTATTTTTATTGGGATTATTCTTTTTTTTCCTCTTTTGAATACCGAAGCACAACAGCATTCGAATGAGCGGCGTGAAAGCGGACAACGCGAAAGACTTAAAACCAATCAGCAATCATCAATGGTTGCGAATGAGTCTTCTCAAAATCCGTTCGATTCTAAATTTGAGTTTAAACCGAAGAACAAAATTGATGTACTCATTGCTGCTTCACTGAAACGTTACAAAATAGAGCCGTCGCAACTTTGCAGTGATGAAGTTTTTATTCGGCGTGTTTATCTTGATACGATTGGAACATTGCCGGAAGTTCAAGCGGTTCGGGATTTTCTTGCCGACAAAAAAATTGATAAACGTTCCAAATTGATTGATCATCTTTTGACGCGAAATGAATTTGTTGATTATTGGACATTAAAATGGTGTGATATTCTTCGTGTTAAGGCGGAGTTTCCGATCAATCTTTGGCCTAATGGAGCAATGACGTACTATCGTTGGATTCACGAAGCGATTCGCACGGAGATGCCGTATCATCAGTTTGCCCGAACACTTTTAACAGCGGACGGCAGTAATTTTCGTGACGGTCCGTCAAATTTTTACCGTGCTGTTTCTCAAAAAGATGCAGAGACGCTTGCTGAAAATGTTGCGCTTACTTTTCTTGGAGTTCGTACTGGGGCGTGGACGCCGGAGAAATTGCAACAACTTTCGGTTTTCTTTTCCCGTATCGGGTACAAAGAGACAGCCGAATGGAAAGAGGAAATTGTATTTTGGACACGAAAACCGCTTGATTCGCCGGAGGTTGTTTTTCCTGACGGAACTAAGGGGGAGATTCATTCGGATCAAGACCCGCGTGAAGTTTTTGCAGACTGGCTTGTTTCGCCGTCTAATGAAGGTTTTAATCGTAACATTGCCAATCGGGTTTGGTTTTGGCTTTTTGGTCGTGGTTTAGTCCATGAGCCGGACGATTTTCGTCCCGATAATCAGCCGGTTCATCCCGAAGTGCTTGATTATCTTTGTTTGGAACTTATTAACTCGAATTATCGTTTAAAACATCTTTACCGATTGATTTTAAATTCGAGTACTTATCAGCAATCATCAATTCCAAACAGTAAAAACCGGAGTAATGATCCGCGGGTTACAGAATTATTTGCGTCTTATTCGATTCGCCGGATGGAAGCCGAAGTGTTACAGGATGCGTTGTCGCAGATATTTGCAATACCGGTTGGTTATAATAGTGAAGTCCCGGAGCCGTTTACGAACATTCCGGCGCGATATCGGACAATTATGTTACCGGATGCGAGTATAACCAATTCATTTCTTGAGATGTTTGGCAGACCAACACGAGATACGGGTATGGAATCGGATCGAAACAACAATGTTACGGAATCGCAGCAATTATTCATGCTCAATTCTACGGAAATAAATAATTGGGTAACGAAATTTTTGTTGAGTTATCGTAATATGAATCGAAAACCGGAAGAGATTCGAAAGATGCTTGATGAAATCTGGTTACGTTTTCTTTCACGTTATCCAACTGCTATGGAATTTCATATTGTTACCGAAGAACTTCGTCAACAGGAAAAATCGGGCGGACAAAAAATTCAGGATATTGTCTGGGCATTACTGAACACAAAAGAATTTCTGTGCCGACACTGAAAATTGAACTTTTAGTGTCAAATAGGAATTTTAGAGATACCTAACAACAACTTTGCCACTGAAAGGGCAGGATAGAGTTGATAGTGAATTAATTAGATAGGCAATGTTTCGCCGAAGTTTTTTCACCCGCTATTACAACGGTTAATGTTATTTCGATGATTTCCGGTCATAAATGAATTAAATTGTTGATTATTTTGCAAGAAATTTGCCGAATATTTATAAATCCGTGAAAAAAAAGAAAAATTCCCCCCTATTGACACTAACGGAAGTTATGATATGCTATGAAACTGATTCGACCACAATGCGTTATTTCTTGCCGATTTGTTTTTCGGTAAACGTGTTGGTGGTTATTTCAAAAACCTTTGTAAAAACTAAGGAGTTTAACAATGGAAAATTTAGTAAAATGTTTGGTTGTGTTTGTTGAAAATTTGTTGGTGAAGTTCCAAGAAATGTTAAACTTGGCAGATTGGGCAAGATGGATGGGGGGGGGGGGGGGATTGGGTAAATTAGAGAATAAAAAACCTAAAAACGTGTAAATTTTATAAAAAATTGGAACAAAACGTTTTAACAGG
>JAISNF010000109.1 GCA_031276415.1 Planctomycetaceae bacterium | reverse complement strand
TTAAGCCATGAAGATTATTTTTTCTTGGACAGAAAAATACGTCATTGGCTGGACAAACATTGTCAATACGAAGGAAATTTCGGAAAATTTCACTATGAAAATCCGAAATATTTTGAAGTTTTTTTGTATTCTCCCCAATCGCCGGTTCAATCGCCTGATTCTGTTACAACAGAAAATTCCGAACAGTAATCGTCATAACGGTCTGTTTTCTGTTTTCTGTTTTAAAAATAATCAGCGGTTATCTGCGTAATCTGCGGACTTTTTTAAAGATAATCAGCGGTTATCAACGTCCTCTGCGGACTCATTTCGGTTGACAGGTTCCAGTCTAAAAAGGCGATGTTGAAATGAACGGGCACCTAAACTAAGAGAGCGAAACAATAATATAATGCTGTTTTTTATCGAATGTTTTTCGTCGGCGTTAATATGAATATCTTCAACACTTACCAAACCGGCATCTTTGCACAATTTATGAAACAATTTTTCAGAGATAAAACAAACTCCTATTCCGGCGGTGTTGGCACCGAAAAAGCGAATGATTTTAGCGAGAGGTTTATTTCGTGTCAAATGATAAATTAATTTAACGGAATATTCGTCGGTTAGCCATGAATTAACAATTCTTTCCGAAACAATAATATGACCGTTTGGAGAAAGAAGAGTTTTTGCGTTTTTCAAAATAGTTGTTTGTAGTTGCCGTGTTTCCTGATAAGATGGGCAAATACAATGATGAAGCACATCTGAAAAGCAAATTAAATCATATAAACAGCGTACCCCCCCCCTGTTTTCTATTTTAACATAATGTGGTAAATCTTCGAGATTACCGAGAATTAATTGTTTTCGCGGGTGAGGCTTATTTTGATCCAGCATAAATTGTGCGGAATCAACAAGAGTTCCTTGTGCATTGGGAAATTGCTCAAGAAGCATATCGAGATATTGACCGTTTCCGCCGCCGCAGTCGAGAATTGTTTTAATCGGACAATTTATTTTCGACGGCAATTGTTCAAAATACGTAACAAGTTTTGTGGGAAAACCGCTCTTATGAAGAAACGCTTCCAATTGAGAATCGGATAATTTTAAGTTTTCTGTTTGCATTGGTTTGGAATTTAATCTGTTCAAAAATTGGTTAATTATTCAGTTGCCGGAATATACTCATTACACTTTAAAATTCGGTTTTGCTAGAAAATATCACCTGGAATATTCTATTTGCAAATCCTGTAAATACAGTAAATTTTGTTAATCCCGTCGAAATTTGTTGATTTTGTTCAAAAACGCAAACCGAATTGTCAAATGTGAGAAGTATATTTTAGCAGTTTGTGGCAATTCCAAAAATCGGCGAAAAATTGCAACACTTATCTCTGTTTCGTGTTACGTTTGTGAGCAAGCACAAACCGGCGCAACATTTACGGCGATTTTAACGCTTGAAGGATGTTAAAGGATAATGAGCGGCGAAAATTTAGGCTTCGTTCAATTCTTCGATTACGATATTTGAATTGGTATAAATATCGATTTCTGAAGCGATTTTGAGCGATTCACGAACGATTTCTGTTGCGGCGAGATCACTTTTGGCTAAAAGGGCTTTTGCTGCTGCCATAGCGTAATTACCGCCGCTTCCGATTGCCAGAATACCATCGGACGGAACAATCACATCGCCGTTACCGGAGAGCAACAATGTTGATGTTGGGTCAACAACGATCATCATTGCTTCCAAACGCCGGAGTGCGCGATCTGTTCGCCATTCTTTTGCCAATTCGGTGGCGGCGCGGGGAACATTGGACGGATAATCTTTAAGTTTTGCTTCAAACCGTTCGAGAAGTGCGAATGCATCGGCGGTGGAGCCGGCGAATCCGGTAATAACTTTGCCTTCTAAAAGTTTACGGATTTTATTGGCGTCTGATTTCATGATGGAGTTACCGAGAGTTACCTGACCATCGCCGCCGATTGCCACTTTGCGATTGCGGCGAACTGTTAAAATTGTTGTGCTGTGTGATTTCATAAAGGTAAATGGAAAATAAAACGTATTGACTAAACAACACGATTGAATGAACAAATTCTTTTGAATTATTAATGAAAATCCAAAAACAATTTAACTAGTTTACCTTGAAAAGTTCTCCATTCAAGGACGCCCATTTGATTTTTTTGACAACATTCACACAAAATTTATCGAATAATGACGAAATTCTTTAGTAAATTTTTGGCAAAAAAAATACCTGTTGACATAAAAAGGAATTTTGGTTAAAATGTGAAAACTAATTTAATTGCGATTAAATGATTTTGCCGTGTTGTTGCGGCAGACGAATCGTGATTATTTCAAAGAAATTTCCAACACAAGGAAAAAACGATGAAAAACTTTGCTGAAAACCTCCAGAACTTTGTCGAAAATACCATAAAAACATGGGTCAAAACGCCAGAGTTAAAATGGGTAATCACGGGGGGGGGGGGGGATTAAATGAAGGCGAGGAAAGTGCGAATTGCGGAAAATCTTCGCTGTTCGGACATTATTCTCCAAACCTCATAACTTCTCCAAACTCCTTAACTTCTATCCGCACATCACTTTTCGGCTTTACTCTGGTCGAACTTCTCGTGGTGATTGCGATTATCGGTGTCTTAATCGCTCTGCTCTTGCCAGCCGTCCAAGCTGCCCGCGAAGCAGCAAGACGTTCACAATGCACCAACAATCT
>JAISNF010000052.1 GCA_031276415.1 Planctomycetaceae bacterium | reverse complement strand
ATTTTAACTAAACCGAGACATTACTGAATAAATACAAATTTTTCCTCTCTGTGAACTCTGTGTTCTCTGTGGTTAAATAATCTGTGCTTAAATACAAAGCCGGTTATTAGAAGTTCCCTGTAGTTAATAAAAAAACGAGTTATTAGAAGTTCCCTTATGAAATTACAGAAAAATCGGAAAAATCGTTAAATTTTATCTATTCTATTTAATGAGTAAACTCAAAATAACCGATATAGATAGCAGGTGATTTTACAATTTATACTCTCACATTTGGCAATTCGGTTTTTCATTTTTGGACAAGATCAACTGATTTTGATAGGATCAACAGAATTTACAGGATTTTCAAATAGAATCTTCTTGCAATATTTTCTGACACAACCGAATTTTTAATGTGAAATAAGTATAGAGAGACAGGAAGTGTGAAGCCATTAATTTGTTTGTTCCGTTTGTTTTGTCAAAAGTTGTTTCGTAACTAATTTACCAGAAATATGCCCTTTCAAACGATTTATACATCAGGAACCGGTATGTTGGGCATGGAAAAAAAGCTCAACACCATCGCTAATAATCTCTCGAATATGGAAACAACCGCGTATAAAAAACAACGTTGTAATTTCGAAGATTTGTATTACGATAATCTGCGTTATCCGGGTTCGCAGGATGTTAATGGAGAATTTGGCGCAACAGGTATTGCTATTGGAGTTGGAACGCGGGTAACAAGCGTCCAGTCCGTTTTTTCCGAAGGTTCATTGACCGAAACTGCACGTGATCTTGATGTTGCGATTACCGGCGACGGTTTTTTTCAATGTACTGATCCGTTTTCAGGTGAAACATTTTATACGCGGTCTGGAAATTTCAGTATTAGTCCTGCCGGTATGTTGGTTGTTGGAAGCAGCCACACAGGACGTTTACTCGTGCCTAATGTTCAGATTCCTGACGGCGTTCAGAAAGTTCAGATTGATGACAGCGGCATTGTTTGGGTTGTACAAAATGGTGAAGTCCAGCAACTTCAAAATATCGCTCAAATCGAATTGGCAACCTTCATCAATCCCGAAGGTTTACTCCGTGTTGGTGAAAATATGTATCGGGAAACACAATCTTCCGGTGCGCCGGTTTTGAATAACCCCGGCATAAACGGTACAGGAATGTTGAAAACGCAACACCTTGAAATGTCCAATGTTTCACCGGTGATCGAACTGGTCGATATGATCACCTCGCAACGGGCTTACGAACTTAACAGCAAAGCAACACAAACCGGCGATCAATTATTACAAACAGTTATCAGCATCAAACGATAAAAATTTAGTTAAGGGTGAGTAGTTCATAGTTGACGAGATTATGAAATTTAAGAGGTTATTTATTATGTTGAAATTGTTGCAATATTTATCGTTTTCGTACATTTTGTTTTCTGTTTTCCAGTTTTCCTGTTTGGGAGCGGAGATACGGCTTCGGGCGGAACCGATACAATGTTCGCAAAATCTTGTAACATTGGCGGATGTTGCGGAAATTGTTCCGGCGGCAAACGAAACGGTACAACAAATAGAGCAGTTACAACAAACTGTTTTATTCACCGTTCCGGCACACGGAGAACAGCGGACGGTAAAACAAACGGAATTACGTGACATTTTATCTCGGCTGGGTTTCAGTTCCGTAAAACATCAACTGACCGGAGCAGCCCAAATTGTTGTGGTCAACGAATTGAACAGTCAATTGAATAGTTATTCGATGGTTGTTCCCGCTTCATACACTTACGAAAAAACAACGCCAAATTCAACATCGTCAGTAATACCGTCAGTAATCTCTGCCGCTAATCCGCTTCGAAAAGAATCCGTAACTCCGCAACTAATTAAAATATTGGAACAACAAATTGCGGAGGCGATTGTTGTTTATCTGAATTATTGTACAACAATGGAAACAGGAAAAGTATCAAATGATCCATGGAAAGTTACGGTAAAATTAACACAAGATCAAGCCCGTTTGTTTGCCACGAGCGGACAAATTGAAGGGATTTTCGGCAGTTCGTCCGATCAATGGATTCCTTCGTCGGGTCGTCAGCAGTTTAATATCCGAATGCAAAAACTTGATCCGACAACACAACAAAATGTTATCGTAACTGTTGACACGGTTGTTGAATTACCGCAACAAGTTGTCGTCTTGCGGCGTTCATTGCCAAAAGGTTACATTATCAGCGAATCCGATGTCATGTTGCGGCGTATCGAAAATATTCGGGACGAAAATTTTTTCGTTGATCTTGCGGAAGTGGTCGGGCAGGAAACAAGCACGCCTGTACGGGAACGAAGTATTTTGACTGCGGCGATGATCAAAAAACCGACATGGGTTCGTAAAGGCGATATTGTTACAGTTCGGCTATTGAATAACGGAATTTTCGTGCGCACGGAAGGTATTGCAAAAAGCGACGGCACACAAGGTGATACAATTCCAATTGAAACAATCCGCATCAGTAACGAAAAACGCCGATCTGCAAATTCCAGAGGAGAAACGTCAACATTTCTTGCACGAGTTTGTGATCCGAAAACGGTTGAAGTTTTCGCCAGCGGTATTATTGTCGGCGAATAAGTCCGCCGATTATTTTTAATTTTTTCGTAACTGTTCACGGCAATAATTAATAGAACAATTAACCATCATCAAATATCAAAATAAAAAATAAACAGGAGAATAGCGATGTTAAAAAATGTTCCTTTTCAATCACGATTTTTGATTTATTGTTTGTGTTTTTATATTTTATTTATTGCTTCGGATATATTGGCGCAGTCCGGTTCATTGGGAGGTTCGACGGCGTTGACGCCGCGTAAAAACGGCAGACCGTTGAAAATGGCGGAAGCGTCATTGACTTGGGAATCCGCTCCGCGCCAAAAAGTGTACAAGGAGCAGGAGATTATTCATGTACATTATAAACAAAACTGGAATTATAATAATGTTGCCAATAATCAGCGGAAAAAGAGCATCAAAACCAGTGCTAAAATTTCCGGCTGGTTTAAGTGGCCTGATCTTTTTTCCATGCCGGTTAAATCGGACGCTTCCTTGCCGGAAATCGGCGGCGAACTCGATCACAAAACACAGAATCAAGGAAATTTGTTGCGAAAAGAGACATTGGATTTTGATATTTCCTGCCATGTTACATCAATTCAGGATAACGGGAATTTGTTTATTGAAGGAACATTTTCGTCCAATATTGGTGAAGAAGGCAAGATAATGTATATTAGCGGTTATATTCGACCGGAAGATATTGGACCGGGCAACACGATTGAGAGTAACAAAATTGATGATCTTGTTTACAAAGAAATTCCAAGCGGCAGTTCCTATGATGCTGTTCGCCGTACTTGGGGCGCAAGATTGATCGAACACTGGAAACCACTTTAATAGTGGAGAGTTGAGAGTGGATAATGGAGAGTGACGCAAGCGGTTTATATTTTTTGTACTTTTAAAATTCGGTACTCAATATTCCGGCGGTTAAAACTGCCGGCTACATTGGCAATGCCCTGCTGGGGCAATTTTGAATCAATTTATATTTTATATTGTGAGACGAAAACAAAATTTTAATGTTTAATGAGTTTACTTTCACTGTTCGCTGTTCACTATTAACTATTAACTAAAAATGTGTATTTTTATGCGAAACAAAAAATTATTAGGATTGTTGTTGATTTTTGTAATTATTATTTTCTGTTTTTTATTTTCTGTTCCTTTATTAGCGGCGCCGCTTCGGATTGAGAACGTAACGCGTTTGAAGGGACAGGAACCAACAACAATTCGCGGTTACGGTATTGTGAGCGGTCTCAATGGTACGGGGGATGATCCCAAATCCTACGATCAGACTGCCCGAACAATTATGCGAATGTTTGAACTTTCGGGAATGCCCAACACATCAGCCAAAGGCATTGGCGTTTCAAAAAACAACGCTTTGGTTGAAGTTACCGCAACAATTCCCGCAACCGGCGGGCGTGACGGTGATTTGTTGGATTGTACATTGGTTTCGGTGGGCAATGCCAAAAGTATTGAAAACGGCGTACTTTCCGCAACCATGTTGACTTCGTTGTTACCGCAGGGGCAGGATGCCGAAGTGCTTGGTACGGCGTGGGGAAAAGTTACGATAGAGAAAATCAGTGCGCCGAATGTCGGTAAAATTAAACGCGGTTGTCGGCTCACCGGTAACTTCATCAATCCTTATGTTGAAGACGGAAATTTAACTTTTGTGATTAAGCGGGAATATTCCGATCCGCGAATGGCTATTTATGTTGCCAATGCCATCAATCAATTTTGGGGCGATAACGAGCCGGAAACATCCACTACGACAGCCGCAAGTCAACGTTACGGCGGGACAATTGCCAAGGCGATTGATTCTCATTTTGTCATTGTCAAACTTCCCAAACAGTATTTTGATCATCCGTTACGATTTGTTTCTGAACTGATGAATGTTGAGATTACGGTTGTTGATCCGTTAATGCCGCGGGTGGTGATTAACGAGCGGGTTGGGATTATTTCGATTGACGAAGGTGTGGAGGTGAAGCCGACGGTTGTAACGCATAAAAATATTGTTGCTGAAATTCGTCCGCCTGTACCGCCGGGCGAACAGGAGGTTAATCCGCAACAGTTTATTGACATTGACACGGATATAAAATACCGTCAAATGACGGGTGAGGCGGTAACGAATCAAAAATTGAAGGCGTTACAAGCGTCGCTTGATGCGGTTCGTGTTACGCCGCAGGACATGATTGAGATTATCAAAATCCTCGAACAACAAGGCGCCCTACTCGGCGATGTACACTATATTGAATAGTTAATAGTTAGTAGTGAATAGTGAATAGTTACGCAAGCGGTTTACTTTCACTATTGATTGTTATTCATTATTAACTGTCATTATTAAACAAGATTAACTATTCACTAAAAAAATATATTTTACATTACTAAAACGATTACAAAATAGACATTTACTGTTATTATTAACCAACTATTCACTATTAACTACTAACTATTAACTAAAATGGTTTCTTCTGTATTGAATTTTTCGGGTATTTTACCGGCTTATGAGGTGCAATCGGCAATGGGGGCAACTCCCAAAACTCCGGCAATTCTCCAAACAAAAACATTGACTTCGCCTGACATTTATGAACGGGCAGACGGTAGTGAAGTTGTCCGTCAGGGTTTACTCAATGAGGAAACACTAACACCAGAAACTCCAACATCGGAAACACCAACATCGGATGACGACAAACGTTTTCGTGAAGTGTTACATCAATTTGTTGGTCAGACTTTGTTTGGTCAAATGCTCAAGTCAATGCGGGCAACCCAAGAAAAGAATCCGTATTTTCACGGCGGTCGTGCCGAAGAAATTTTTCAAAGCCAACTCGATATGGTTCTGACAGACAAAATGACTCAGGCAACTTCAAAAACATTGAGCGACCCAATGTACAAACTAATGAAAACACCAAAATAGTTGAGAGTGGAGAGTGTCGCAATGCGGAATTATTTACCAAAACGTTTTTTATCCGCATTGCGAAACTATCCACTCTCAACTCTCCACTCTCCACTATTATCATTTACCTTATGAAGATTACTATTGATGATCATGTTGTTTCGGTAACAGAAGGCGAAACGGTTCTTGATGCGGCAACTCGTTTGGGAATCAATATTCCGACGCTTTGTTACGTCAAAAGCGAACACGAACCGGCGTCATGTCTTGTTTGTCTTGTTAAATACAAGGGAAAATTCGTGCCGGCTTGCGCAACAAAAATCGAAGACGGAATGATTATCGAAAGTGAAACAGAAGAAGTCCGCCAACTTCGCCGAACCGCATTGGAATTGTTATTGAGTGATCATTTTGGTGATTGTTACGCACCGTGCCAACTCGCTTGTCCGGCTCGGCTTGATATTCCGCTCATGTTGCGGCAAATTCGTGCGGAAAATCCGGCTGCCGCCATTCAAACAATTAAAGAAACAATTCCATTGCCTGCTGTTTTGGGACGGGTTTGTCCGAAACCGTGCGAAAAAATCTGTCGGCGTAAAGAATTTGATAAAGCGGTTGAAATTTGTACTGTAAAACGTTATGCCGCCGACTACGATTTGGCGCAACAACAACCTTATTTTCCGCCGCTGCGTTCTTCCACAGGTAAACGGGTAATCATTATTGGTGCTGGTCCGTCGGGACTTTCTGCGGCGTTTTATCTTGCTCGTTTTGGTCATCGTGTTGCTCTTTACGCACAGGGAAAAAAGCCCGGCGGACGTTTGAGAACTATTGATGAATCACAATTACCGGCGTCTGTTCTTGATGCGGAAATTCGTACTATTTTATCACTTCCTATTGATTATTATCCCGACGAACATCTTGATTGGATGATTCCGGCGACATTCGCTGAAATTCAACATTCTTTCGATGCCGTATTATTATGTACCGGACAATGCAGTTCCGAAATTTTGGAACAATCCGGTTTTGAAACGGTGCAAGGACGTTTGCGGATTGATCTTCCGTCGTTCCAGACTTCCGTTTCCAATGTTTTTGCAACGGGAACTATTTTTCGTGCCAAAACAACGATGATCGTCCGAAGTGTTGCTGACGGTCGTGAGGCGGCGGAATCGATTGACCGGTTTTTGCAACACGGAACAGCACACCCTGCCGTATCGCCTTATTACGGAGTCAAACTCGGCAAACTCTCCCATGAAGAATTAACCGCCTTTGCCGAAACAAACCGAAACGATAAACCGGTCAATCATTCCGCTGAACCGGTTTCCGAAACAGCAACAAAAACAACAACTGCAACAGCAACAGCAACTGCAACAACAATTCCGGCGAAAAATATTTATTCTGAAACGAATTTATCACAAATGGTTCGTGAGGCGGAACGTTGTTTGCATTGTGATTGTCGCGGTCGCAGCCAATGCCGGTTGCTCCGATACGCTTCGTTGTATCAAGCCGACAACCATCGTTTTGAAGAATCAGTACGGAAACCGTTCACAATTCAACGAAGCGGAAACATCATTTTTGAAGCGGGAAAATGTATTAAGTGTGGAATTTGTGTTAATGTTTCCAAAAAAGCAGACGAGGAATGGGGATTAACATTTTTGGGGCGAGGTTTTGAAGTTCGGATTGGAGTGCCGTTTGGCGAATCATTTCAAAAAGCGTTGACAAAATCCGCCGCAGAAGCCGTCCAACTTTGCCCAACAGCAGCCCTATCATTTGACGACTGATTACGCCCTTTTAGTTAATAGTTAGTAGTTAATAGTGAATAGTTTCGCAATGCGGATTACAAACGTTTTGGAAATGCCCCAATTATAGTTGAGAGTGGATAGTGGAGAGTTTCACAATGCGGAACTTTTACCAAAACATTTTGGTAATAATTCCGCTTGCGCCAACACTCTCCACTCTCCACTATCAACTATTTTATTTTGCTCTTGCTTTTGATGGGAAAAATTGTTAATCTTCCTGTTGCCCAAACTTAAAGCGGCGAAACTTAATGCAGATTCAAAATGTGTGATTGTGTATATTTAGAGTAATTATTCTTAATTGTTTGGTTATTTTTTGCTCAACTGAATATCATTGGGATTGATACGATAGGAGACGGCAATATATGAGATGGCGATGGTTCCTTTTTGTTTTGGTTTTAATTTTTTGCAACGGCTGTACGTCCTACAACAAAAATTCCGAAGGGTTGCGTTATCTTGGTCAAGCCCGATATAACGAAGCCAAAACCGCATTCGAAGCGGCATTGAAAGCGGAACCGAATAATGCCGATACGTATTACAATCTTGCGACAACTTATCACCAATCAGGTAAAATTTCGTTGCAATCCGGTCAGTCGGCTGATGCTCAATTACAGTACGATCAGGCACTCCGAAATTACCAACTCGCCCTCACTTACAACCCCAATCACACCGAAGCACATCGCGGTTTGGCAGTTCTTTATATGGAAACACAAAATGTCGATGCGGCTTTTAAACTGCTTATTGATTGGTACAACACTAATGTAACTTCCGCCGAACCGAAAATTGAACTTGCACGGCTTTACCAGGAATATGCCCAAATCTGTCAATTGCAAAACCGCACCGATGTTGCGAAAGAATGTCATGATTCAGCGGTTAGGATGTTGCAATCTGTTTTGGTTGCGGAGCCGACGAATTACCGTGCGCTTCGTGCTTCCGGGTACTTGAAAGAACAGAGCGGTGATTTGCAAGGAGCCATCGCTGATTATCAACATTCATTCCAGTCTAATCCGCAACAAAAAGACCTTGAAAACAGAATCACCGCTCTCTTGCAAGGAAAATAATAAGGGAACTTCTACTAACCGTTTTTTATTTAACCACAGAAAACACAGTGTTCACAGAGAGGAAATTTGGGGGAGATTTTTGAGAAAATTTTTAATTCTCAATCTTAACCCCGCAAAGGGGTGAGATGTGCATAACCGTAGGTGGATTATCGTTAATAGTTAGTAGTGAATAGTTAGTTAGGTAGCGATGTTTCGCCGAAACATCGCAACGGTTGATCAGGAACGAAAACAGGGTTCCCTGTCGGCGAGTACGCCGACCAATGTTTACGGCGAAACATTGGCTACCTTTTTGAGTTTGTAATCGTTGGTAGGCGATCCCTTCGCCGAAGGTTATCTAACCTACGGGTCGCAACGGTTGATCTGGAACTACAACAGGGTCCCTGTCGGCGAGTAC
>JAISNF010000543.1 GCA_031276415.1 Planctomycetaceae bacterium | reverse complement strand
CTCCGGCGGAATATCATTCGCCCTAACCTTCTAAATTTCAATCGTCCACATATTATTTTAAAATGTGACCGCAGATTACGCAGATTGTCGCAGATTGTTTTAAAGAGTGTCCGCAGATAGACGCAGATTATCGCAGATGATCTTTTGAGAATACGAAACAACAAAATAGACAAACAAATTTTTTGTTGCTTTAACTTTTTGTTGTTTTCTATTTTAAAAATCATCTGCGAATATCTGCGTCATCTGCGGACAATTTTAAAAATCATCTGCGTAATCTGTGGCAGATAATTACAAATTTTTTAGAATTTCCCTATATTTCCTCTGCCCCTACTCAAATAGTTTTTAATTGATTATAATTCTACTGTGATTTTCAGTAAATTGAAAATTTCATGGTCTGGTTCTCGTTCTAAAACCAGCCAGTTAAATATCGAAAACATCTCAAATAAGGAGAATTTTGTGACTATCGAAAAATCAAAATTACCGTATAAAATTGCCGATTTAAACCTCGCCGAATGGGGGAGAAAAGAAATCCAACTCGCCGAAAATGAAATGCCGGGACTTATGGCTTTGCGGAAAAAATATGCGACCACAAAACCATTGCAAGGCGCAAGAATTGCCGGTTGCCTTCACATGACAATTCAAACGGCTGTCCTCATCGAAACTCTGACAACATTGGGCGCTCAGGTAACCTGGAGCAGTTGTAATAAATTTTCCACACAAGATCACGCCGCCGCCGCAATCGCCGCTACCGGAGTTCCCGTTTATGCGTGGAAAGGTGAAACCGACGCCGATTTCGATTGGTGCATCGAACAAACCGTTATCTTTCCCGACAATAAACCGCTTAACCTGATTCTCGATGACGGCGGCGATCTGACCGCGTTGCTTCACAAACCGGAATACGCCGAAATTATCAAGAATGTTAAAGGACTTTCCGAAGAAACAACCACCGGCGTCCACCGTCTCTATCAAATGTTCGCCAAAGGTCAACTCAAAGTTCCGGCGATCAATGTGAATGACTCCGTAACCAAAAGTAAATTCGATAATCTTTACGGTTGCCGCGAATCACTCGCCGACGGCATCAAACGGGCAACCGATGTGATGATCGCCGGAAAAGTTGTTGTCGTTTGCGGTTACGGCGATGTCGGTAAAGGTTGCGCTCATTCAATGCGCTCTTATGGAGCCAGAACAATCGTAACCGAAATCGATCCGATTTGCGCTCTCCAAGCCGCAATGGAAGGTTTTCAAGTAATGACAATGGACGAAGCCGCTTCCATCGGCAATGTTTTTGTTACGACAACAGGTTGCTGCGACATCATCATGACCCGACACATGGAACAAATGAAAAATGACGCCATCGTTTGCAATATCGGGCATTTCGATGTTGAGATTGATGTCGAAGGTCTGGAAAAATATCCGGGTATTAAGAAAGTTCAAATCAAACCACTGGTTGATCGATACACTTTTCCCAATGGTAATTCCATTCTTTTACTGGCGGAAGGCAGACTGGTTAATTTGGGTTGCGCCACCGGTCATCCCTCTTTCGTTATGTCAAACTCGTTTACAAATCAGACATTGGCTCAAATCGCCCTTTGGACGGAAACGGAAAAATATCCGATTGGGGTTCATGTTTTACCGAAACTTCTCGATGAAGAAGTTGCACGCTTGCATCTTGAACAGATCGGCGCAAAATTGACAACATTGACCCCAAAACAAGCCGAATATCTCGGTGTGTCGGTTGAAGGTCCGTTCAAACCGGAATTTTATCGTTATTAAAACCAAATAGAAAATCAGTTGGTAATTTCCAATCAGTCAGCATAAAACCCCAATCAATTGATATAAAACACGAATATCAAGTAAAAAGTCAGTAAAAAGTCTATTCGTTGTAAATTTTTTCAATAATTGAATTTCGTAATAAGGATTTTTCATGATGGTATTTTTTAAATCACCGGCAGAACTTGAAATTGTTCACCCGCATGATTTGTTGACGCGGCGTTTTCTTATTGACAATGAGTTAATGGCGAGCATGCTGGAACATTATGACAATACCGGGATTGTTCGGTTGCTTAATCTTGGTGAGTTGCGATGTGAATCTCCGGTTACAATAGACTATACGTTGCAAGAAGTAATCGGCGATTTACGTTTTTCCACAAGATTCAAAAACGGTGCTCTCTCCAAAGTGTTCCTATTTTTTGAACATCAATCAAAAAAAATCCGATTATTTTCTTTTGATTGTTTACGTAAAATTGTGGAATTTTATGAAGAATGTGCGGCTGATCCGCAAAATGCACTCACCGAAGACGGGATGTTTCCTTACCCGCTTGTGGTTGTACTGTATCACGGCGATATTTCATGGGATGAGTTGTTACAGATAAAAGATTTAATCGCTGTACCGCCGGAAGTGAATAGATACATACTATGGTTTCCGGTCATTCTGGTTAATCTGTCAAAAATTCGCCGCGAAAAATTACAAGGACATCCGGCATTGATTGCGCTTTTTGATGCGTTACAATCATACTCTTCGGGCGATTTAGCGGAAAGTTTTGATCGTATCATTAAACATCTTGTTCCCGTCAAAAACGATCCAAGATGTTACGGTTGGGCAAATTCATTAACACGTCATTTTTTGGCAACAACAAAATCCGATAAGGATGCAGCAATTAAAACAGTTTCAAAAATTTTAAACAAAACGGAGGCTAAAAAAATGGTCATATCAACATTGGAAGAATGGTACATTCAAGGTGCAAAGGAAGGCGAAATTAAAGGCGAGAAAAGAGGTGAAAAAAGAGGCGAAAAAAAAGGTGAAATTAAAGGCGAAATTAAACGCAGTATTTTAGTTGTACTTAAAATACTTAATATGCGTTTCAAAAAAGTGCCACAATCAATTTCGCGTGCCGTCAATTCATACAAAGACCCCATTGTCTTGGATTCACTTTTAGAGCTGGCAATGACCTGTAAATCATTGGCGGAATTTGAAAAAGACCTTGCGCATCGTTGAGATATTTTTTAGATAAGCAAAATCCCATTCAAAACAGCTTCAAAAATTTTAAACAAAACGGAGACAAAAAATGTGTAGGTCAACATTGGAAGAATGGTACATTAAAGGTATAAAAGCCGGCGAAAGAAAATACGAAAGAGAAGGCGAAATTAAACGTGGTATTTTGAATATACTAAAAATATTAAATATACGTTTTAAAAAAGTGCCGCGTTCAATTTCGCGTGCCGTCAATTCATACAAAGACCCCATTGCCTTGGATTCACTTTTAGAACTGGCAATAACCTGTAAATCATTGGCGGAATTTGAACAAAATCTTGCGCATCGTTGAAAGACTTTGCCGAAGTTTTTTTTGATTACGATAATATTTCACAATTTACACTTTTACAATCACTTTTTACAAATTACACTTTTACATTTGCCAATAGAATTGGCTTAATAAAAACAATGACGTTTATTTTTTTTGCACAACTTCCGCCGTTTCAACAGATTCTTATTATTGGATCGATTATTTTGGGCGGATTGTTTCTGATTATTTTGGGTCTTTCATTTTTCTTTTACGGTTCACTTTGGTTTCAGGCGTTTATGTCGCGTGCGCAAGTGAGTATGATGAGTTTGATTAGTATGAGTCTGATGAAAATTCGTTCGCGGGTTATTGTTCAGGCGAAGATTATGGCAAAGCAATCCGGTTTACCGATTTCGGGACCGATGGGAATTACCACACGTCGTCTTGTTGCGCATTATCTTGCGGGCGGCAATGTTCCCAATGTGATTCGGGCGTTGATTGCGGCTCATCGGGCGTCTCTTGATCTTAATTTTGATCAAGCGGCGGCTATTGATCTTGCGGGGCGAGACGTGTTGGATGCGGTGCGGACTTGTGTGAATCCTAAGGTGATTGTTTGTCCTGATGTTCGGAAATCGGATCGTTCTACATTAAGTGCTATTGCTAAAAATGGTGTCGAACTTTGTGTTCGTGCTCAGGTTACTGTGCGAACCAATCTTGAACAACTCATCGGCGGCGCAACAGAGGAAACAATAATTGCTCGTGTCGGCGAAGGAATTATTACGGCAATAGGTTCTGCCAACACGCATTTTGAGGTGATGGAAAATCCAGACAGTATTTCAAAAGCGGTGATTGCGCGTGGACTTGATTCACAAACGGCGTTTCGTATTGTGTCGATTGATATTGCGGACATTGATGTTGGTCAAAACATTGGGGCGAGACTTCAGGCGGATCAGGCGGAAGCGGATACGCGAGTTGCCCGTGCCAAAGCCGAAGAACGCCGTGCGCAGGCATTGGCGCAAGAACAGGAAATGAAAGCGAAAGTGGCGGAAAATCGCGCCCATGTTATTGAAGCCGAAGCAACCGTTCCACGTTCCCTCGCCGAAGCATTCCGAAAACCAAATATCAGTATCACATAAAGTAACTGATGTTTTATTTAATCACAGAGTTCACAGAGAAAAAAAACTTGTCCGCAGATTACGCAGATAGACACAGATAATTTGTACCCGTTCACAGAGATTCGTTTAACAAGTTATCATAAGGGAACTTCTAAAAACATTGTTTTAAAAAATCACATCCTTAAAAATAAGGACTTATAAATATTTTTCGTCTTAAAAAAGTAGTTTTTAGAAGTTGCCTATATTAAAAATCCTGTAATTTCTGTTGATCCCATCAAAACCTCTTTGATCTTGCCCCAAAACGAAAACCGAAATTGTCAAACATGAGAGTGTTCCTAAACTCCTAGTTCCCTAATCCCTAATCTTCCGTAATTTTCGCCACAAGATCATATCAACATGATATGGTCAGAAAATTACTGTTTCTTTTAACAATCGGACAGGTCCAATAAGTCCGGCTTTCGGATCACCTCGATATTGAGACGGGATTGTTTGGTAATGGTTCGCTAAGGTACTCATGACCAGAATTTCTATCACATTTTCATTGGGAACAACTAATTTTGTAATATCACACCGCCATGGATTTGACGTTAAAACTGCCGCTAAAGAACCATTCACACGAACCTCACATGACGCAATCACCTGACCAATATCCAAAATATATCGTCCGTTTATTGATTTCAATTCTTTTAGTTCATTTTCATCGAAATGAACGGTTTTACGATAACGGACTCCGCCACTATACGTTTCGAGAACTCCTAGTTTCGACCAATCACCCAATAAACTTGTTCCTCTTTCACAGCGTAAAAAAATCGGTTCGGAAAATACTTCACCATCGTTAAAACCCCAGGGAACTTCAGTCATTCGGATCGTTATCGTTGCAGAATCACTGCGCCGAATATTAGACGGAATATTGATACAAATCAGTTGTCCATCGGGATTTTTGAATGATTGAATTTCTTTTCCGTGAACAAACACGCTTCCATTACCAACCGGATTCAAAGCGATTGCCGACAATCCGGGCGGAGCAGTAAAACGAAACCATTGTTCATTGTTTTCCGTTGAGACCGGTTTGTAACGTAAAATTGTTTTTCGGTCAAACCATTTCATAGCAAGCGGAGTTCGGTTCGACGGTTCGGTTTCACGGTTAATACTAAAAACAACATGTGATCGTCCCGACTTTGTGAACTTGACAACAATATGATGAATACCGTTAGTTAATTCGGTTTCCTGCCCTATTTTATGTCCGTCAATCCAAATTGCAGATGGAACTGTTGTTCCGGGAACCGAACCATCGGGTTGTTCCAGAAAAACAGGCGTAGTTTTTTCTATAAAAATGAAAGCGGTAAAATAACTTATCCCTTCCGGTACAATAAGAAAATCATCAGAAACGATTTTTTTTAATCCATGATAACCGTATTGATCACCCGGCTCCCCCTCAACTCCCCAACGCCATGAAAATCTATACGGTTGACGCTGTACATTACCTATTACGATTGGGTTATTACCTTTCAAAAGAACCGATTCGAGTTCTTGAACAGTTTCTCCAGTTTTCAGATTGTAGAGAAACATTTGATTCCCGAAACCATAAGTTATTGTCGGATAAATTGAGTCATCGAAACCGGGGTCAATAAAGTCAGATTTGGAAAATCCCGTGTCCTTTTGAAATACTTTGAAACGGCGAGCCTCGGCACCCAGCATAAAAGAATGATCAAACGGATTTTTTTTGACCGGAAGCCGAAAATCACCAAAAGTGTTATCCAATGTCGGAACAAGTTCAAAATCCCATTCACCATCAATCACACGCGGATGCTCTACATTAGCATAACGCCGGTAAACAGGAATTTTGCTGTCGGATTTCCCGTTAGGTAAAAACACGATAATCCTTCCTTCCTGTGCATCAAGTGGTAATTGTACACAGGTTCGTCCGTTTTCAAGAGATTGTACTTCTATGAGTTTTGACGCTTGACCGTTCCATGCGTCCCAAAGTTGAACTTCACCGCTTGCCCGAAAGATTGCCCGTGCATCTTTTGCGGCATGTTGAACAAAATACACTTCAATATTGCCTTCGCTTGTCGGGATACGCCGATGCATAATCCAGGCACCGCCGTCCACTTCAAAATCCCGAACAAAATTTTCCGAAATAATTTTATCTACCGCTACCGAAAAATCTATCGGATTAGGTAACAGTTGACCGCGAACACCGGTAATATGATATTCATGAACAAAACGTTGGCTAACGCCTTCGAATGTTTCCAAAGAAGCAGAACTCCGCCAAAGATCATTATTGTCATTATTGTATGCATCATTTTTTGTCGAGCATAAAAACATTTCGCTATTTAAAACGGTTTTACCATCGGCAACAGCGGCAAAAAAGAATCCGGCAGTTCGTTTTCCGGGCAGGTCGTTGTCATGGCACTCAACAACGAGAACATCGCCGTTGTTCAAATCGATTTCTCCGTTCCAACCTTTTTCGTAATTGGAAGTTGATCCGACCAGTTGACCATTGACAAAAAGTGTTCCTTCATTGTCGGCGTGAAAACGAATCTTCACACGATGTTTTCCGTGATTCCAGACAGCCTTGAAAATAACATTCTGTGATGGTTTTTCCGACCAAACCCAATGACCTTTGAAACCGCCATCATAACAGCGAGGTTCACCAATGAAACGGTCTTTGTTTATATTTTCCGATGAAAGAAGGATCCCTTTACCATCGGTAAAAATTTCGTGCATGATTTTTTGTAATTCAGGATCGTTTGCTCCTATCCGGTCAGAGGCTTCGGGCAAACATTCCAAAGCAATAACGATACCGCCATGACGATGAAATTCACGAATTTTTTCTACCGCATCCCATCGGAGAGCCTTCATGGCAGGCAAAACTAAAACGCGGTAGGATTCTCCGGCAACATTTAAGGTTTTTTCACCGATAGAAGATCGAGCGATAGATTGACCATCAATAAAATCAAAATCAATTCCGCTGTGATAAATTTTCCTGCCGAGTTCGAACGCTATCTTCGTTGAATGATCACAGTCAAAACCGGCGGCTCCCTGTTCAACCGGATAAACGATAGCAACATCGGCAACATGATTTCCTTGTGAAAGGAGAAAACTCAATCGCTCAAAATAACGTAACCAAACACCGGCGTGCCGCCAATAAGGCATACGAAAATGATAACACGGCGGAGCCCATTCCCAGAACCCGCCATAAGTTGTGTAATAAAGACCATGCAGGCAAAGCAGATTACAGCCGACGGCATAATTTTCATTTGTTGTCCGTGTCAGATTTTCGAGAGTCATTCCCCATCCGGCGGAGTGATAACCTTCAAGCCAAACACGTGGGGCACCGTAAAGATGTGAAATTGACGATGAAACTTTTCCCTTGATAATATCGGCACCGGTTCCGGGTGTATCGTGTC
>JAISNF010000521.1 GCA_031276415.1 Planctomycetaceae bacterium | reverse complement strand
TGATGCGTCCGATTCGTTCACTTTACGATTGGGTTCTTTCGTGGGCGGAGACGCCGTATGGTAGTCCGGTTCTTTTTGTGTTGTCATTTATGGAGAGTTCATTTTTTCCGGTTCCGCCGGACGTATTGCAAATTGCTCTTTCGGTGAGCAAACCGCACCGGGCATTTTGGTATGCAACGGTTAGTTTAATTGGTTCTGTTCTTGGTGCGATACTTGGATATTACATTGGTCTCAAACTTTGGGAAACAACGCACGATTTTTTCTTTACTTATATTTTCAGTGAGGCGAGTTTTAGCAAGGTAGAAAATTTATATCATACTTATGATTTTTGGGCTGTTTTTATTGCGGCATTTACACCGATTCCGTACAAAATTTTTACTATTGCGGCGGGAGTTTGCCAGATTTCGCTTTTCATGTTATTTTTTGCTTCAGTTATTGGACGCGGATTAAGATTTTATCTTGTTGCTTTGCTTATTTTTTTCTTTGGTCCTTCTATTAAGATTAGTATTGAGAAATATTTTAATTATTGTGTTATTATTTTAACAATTCTTCTTATTGCCGGATTTGCCTGCATCAAATATTTTATTAAATAATCAAATAAGGTAACTTTCTAATAACCGCCTTTTTATTTAAGCACAAATTATCTAACCACAGAGTTTACAGAAAAAAACGTCCGCAGATTACGCAGATTGTCGCAGATGAATTTTAAAATATAAAATAAAAAATTATTCGTCTATTTTATTGTTTCGTATTCTCAAAAAATCATCTGCGATAATCAGCGCAAACTGCGGATTATTTTCTTTTCTCTGTGGTTTTAAAAAGTAAATTTGAGTTTTTAGAAGTACCTTTTTATGGTTTCGTTTCCGATAACTCAATAATCGCTCCGTCGTAATCAATAAACGCAATTCGAAAACCCGGCGCAGGTGAATAAGGCGGCAAAATAATGTTTTTACCGACAAGTGCCGCATCAAGATCATCAACGGCAAACGCTGCATGAGATTTCGTTTTAATTGATTCGTGCATCGGACTGTCGGCATCGAATTTTAACCATTCAATACCAAAAATATCCGCATTCGGATCCGTAACATGAACACCAAGATCAGCAATATGACCCGACCAATTTTTTTCCTGAGTTGTCGGAACTCCAAAATGTAAGTATCGCATAAATATAGGGTTGTAAAAAAATGGTGAAAATAAATAAATTACAAAAAAAGAACGGAGAATATCATTATTTTGACATTCTCCGTTTTCAGCCGATTGTTATTTTGAGGCTTTGGTGTTACCGTCAACACCTTTTGGATTTCGGAATTTGAGTCCTGTTCCGGCGTGGAACGAGGCGTATTCCGTAACAATTGCTCCTTGCGGACCGCCCATCATAAAATGGTAGTCCCCTAAACCGGTGATAGCGGCTTCACTTTTTTCTCCGGTTCCCGCATTGAGTTCAACACAAGTGAATGCTGTAATTGCATTTGCATCGAGTTGAGATTTTGGGAGTTGCACCGGAAGTTTGCTCAAATCGTCTTTGGAACCGCCTTTGCCGAAATTGTAAATGCTTCCGTGACGAACTTGCCAATATTCATGTTTTGGCGGTTTTCCTTCTGCTTCGACATGGGCGTGTTCTGGAATCATTTGGAATGGCAAAAGGTAAATTTCGTGACCGAAATAACCGTGTTCTTTGTCATTGAGCCAGAAAATGCCGCCCATTCCGACATTAGCGAAGTCGCCCAGACCGAAATCACGAATCCAAAACCGTTTATCGTTTACCACGTCGGGCAACGAATAGCGATGGAATTGGAGTAATTCGATGTAGGCATCTTTTGCCGCTTTTTCGTTGAAACTGCCGTCTGCGTTATAAAAATGGGAGTTGTCGTACTTTTTAAGAGTCCGTCCTCCCTGTTGACGGCGGCGTCCTTGCAAGGGCTGAGCAAGAACATCCGTACCAGACACCAATGCGGCAACCGTTGCGGTTCCGCCGAGTACATTGGTCAACCAATGACGTCGATTCATAATGTTTCCTTTCAATTTGAAACGTTTGTCATGAACAAAAAATTCGTCTTCAGCGACGAATTTCAAAAACTTAAAATATTTTAATAAAAAAATTTCAGAGTTCAAGTCGCGGAAAAAAGTTTTTTCAGATAACTCTTCAAACGTCCACATCTGATTTGATCAATTCAAACCAAATACAAAATTAACCGGTTGTATTTTAACAATGAGGTAATGAGGTTTGTTCTGTGTTCTTTTGAAATTCCCCCTTGCTTTTTTTAGTAAAAGACAGATAATAGGAAAGATAGAAAATATTCAATTCTTATTGTTTATTTAACCACAGAGAATTTTTTATTTTAACCACAGAGATCACAGAGTTCACAGAGAAGAAATTTAAAAAAATTATTTTAGATCAACAGTCAATTTAATATTAATAGCGTTTTGATTCCAATTAAAAATAAATTTGTAGTTTTTAGAAATTCACCAATATCGAAATTATGACAGAAGACCAAAATTCAAATTCGGCAAAAAATTCAGATGCCCAAACGCCTCATTCGGATACTTCTACTCCTACTCCTCAGGATGTGCCGCTTCCCAATCCGACATTGGTTGGTCTTGTCTCCGGTTTGGCAAGCCAAGCCATGATCTCACTCGGTATCTTCCCCAATCCAATTGATGGATCAAATAATATCCTGCTGCACCAAGGAAAACATCTGATCGATACAATCGCCCTACTCAATGAAAAAACAAAAGGAAATCAAACCGAAGAAGAAACAAAAACATTGGCAAATGTTCTTCACGAATTGCGAATGATTTATATCGCCGCACAAAACGAAAAACAAAAACAAAATAGTCAATAAATATCCGTTTTAATAAATATCTACAATCCGTAACGTTATGGCTTGGGAATATAGCGACAAAACAATGCAACTTTTTACGGATGCCGTTCACGGAAAACCGGGAACACATCTTGGTGAAATTACCAATCCAGATGGTTTGGGGGAACATGGTTCGATTGCGTGCGGTGATGCGTTACGTTTTACGTTTCGGGTGCGGCGTGATCCGGTTGATCCGTTGCAGGACGAAATTATAGAAGCAAAATATCTGACATTTGGCTGTACTTCGGCTATTGCCGCTTCGGAAGCGTTGTGTTGTATGATCGAAGCCGGACATCTGACACCGGTTAAAGCCCTGACAATTACAAATCAGGATATTGTCGATTTTCTTGACGGTTTACCGGAACAAAAAATTCATTGTTCCGTTATGGGAGCCGAAGCGTTACAAGCGGCGGTCTTTAATTGGGCACAAAAACGTGGCGTGAATCTCAACGCACTCGGAATTGATATTCACGCGGAAGAACAGGAAGAAGGACGTATTGTTTGTAAATGTTTCACGCTGACGGAACCGTATCTCAAACGGAAAATCAAAGAATTAAATCTCCATTCGATTGCGGAAATTACGGGAGCGGTTAAAGCGGGCGGTGCGTGTATGAATTGCCATCACGCATCCGGCGGTTTGCAAGATTTACTCAATGAAGTTTGGGGTGCAGAAAAGAAATCTGTCAATTCATTGACCTTGCCGATTATTTCCGCCAATTCTTCTTCCGTTCCGTCAACACCTCAAAATCCGGCAGAAACCGTTGATTCGTCAAAACTTTCGCCGTTCCAATTTGCCAAGAAGATTGAAAAATTACTTGACGAGTATCTTCGCCCAATGGTACAAAAAGACGGCGGCGATTTGGAATTGATTGACATTAAAGATACAACAATCTATATCGAACTTCGCGGAACTTGTGCCGGTTGTGCCGGAGCAAGCCAAACTCTCAAATATCTAATCGAACGAACTCTCAAAGAAAAAATTGACGAGCGTATTCGTGTTATTCAAGTTTAACTCTTCTTTAACTATTCTCTAACTCTTCGTTGGAGTGTTCCGCCCGACAGTATTTGCCTGACTGTAAATTTTCGTTCTTTTGCGGAAAGAATCGTTAAATTTTACCTGATTGTTTTTTTGCGTGATTCCTACAATGAAAATACTTAGAAAAAAGTGTAAAAACGAAAAAAAATTTGACTTTGTAAATGATAAGTTGTATTTCTTATCATACGATTTTGAATTTGAAAAACCGCGTCTAATTTTACACATTTCCCCCATTGGGTTGCAAACCCTATTGTTACAATTTGTCATACAATGCCGTTTCAGCCGGGAATTTTATTTTCTGTTCTTTTATTGGTTCTCTGTTTGGGGATCAATTTAACGTACTATCCTAAAGTTCGTGGAATGTTCCATGAATCAGGAAAAGATGTTACAGCGGTATCTTTTGAACCGCCGGCATTGAAAGAACCAAAAAATAATTCGACGGAATTACCGCCGTTTCCGAAAAGTCAGGTAGAAAAAGAAATTCCGTTACAGTCGTCGTTACAATCGTCTGCACCGGCAATTACAGTAAAAACGTCAAAGGTTAATAAACCGATTCAACCTGACCCGTTACCGAAACAACCTCAAGAGAAGGAAAAAAATTCTCAAACACTTGGAAAAAAATCTGATACATTCCCGATAGAATCGAACCCCGATAAACCAAAAGCAAATCTAAATGAAACACAAAAGAACGAAATAAAATCGAAACAATCTACACCAAAACAAACAGAGCCGAAACAAACGAATCTGAAACAATTAGAACCGAAACAAACGAATCTGAAACAATTAGAGTCGAAACAAACAGAACCGAAACAAACGAATCTGAAACAATCAGAACCGAAACAGTCAGAACCGAAACAAACGAATCTGAAACAATTAGAACCAAAGCAACCGGAATCGAAACAACCGGAGTTTTCTGCTCCAACCGTTTTGCCTTTGCCGTCTTCCCAAACAACGGATTCGTTATGGGACGAGATAAAAAGTCCGGCAACATCCGAGCCGTTACCGAAAATTCCTCAAGAAATTGTTCCGAAAATTCCGAAAAATGAAAATACGATTCAAAAAAAACCGGCGGGTAATTCCGAAACAGCGTTTTTACCGATAGTTCCGCCTTCGCTTGAAAAAGAATATTGGGAATCGGACGGTCAGAACAAAAATCAGTTGGCAATATTTTCGTCGCAAAAATCAATTCCAGAGTTGAATGTTCCTGCTTTGAAACCGAGTGAGCCGACACCTGCTTATGCCAATGCGTATCAGAAACCCGAACAAGTTGTTTTACCGTTACCGGACAAAACCAATCCGGTCGAAAAAAACAAACCGAAACCGCCGACATTTATTTGGGAAACAATTGATTCCGCTTTGGAACGCCCGCTAATGTACGAAAACCCTTGAAAGAATTTTGAAACTAAAATCACAAATCACAAAATATGAAACAAAAACAAAAAATTTTAATTGTTGGCGGTGTTGCCGGAGGAGCGTCAGCGGCGGCGAGGCTTCGCAGACTTTCAGAGACGGCGGAAATTATTATGTTTGAACGCGGCGAATTTATTTCATTTGCCAATTGTGGACTTCCCTATTATATTGGCGGAGAAATTACCGAAAAATCGGCTTTGACCTTACAAACGCCGCAATCTTTTAAATCACGTTACAATGTCGATGTTCGTGTTTGGCATGAAGTGATTGCTATAAACCGCAACGATAAAACGGTGTCTGTTAAAAATCTTCAAAGTAACGAAATTTACACTGAAAGTTACGATAAGTTAATTCTTTCAACCGGAGCCAAGCCAATTGGTTCTGATGAATTTTTGTCCGATTATATTTTTACGATCAGAAATATTCCTGATACCTATCGGATTAAAGAGTTTATTGAAGCGAAAAATCCGCAAAAGGCGGTTATTGTCGGCGGCGGTTATATTGGTCTTGAGATGGCGGAGAATTTGCATCGTGCGGGTTTGGAAGTGGTGATTGTGCAGCGCGGCGAACATGTTTTGACAACATTGGATTACGACATGGCTTGCGATGTTCACCGTCATATTGAAAGCAAAGGTATTCGGCTGTTACTGAATCACGAAGTAAAATCATTTACTGAAAAAGACGGGCAATTAAATATTACACTTAATCGGGACGGTGAAATTGTTACGGATATGCTCGTTTTTGCAATCGGGGTTCAACCGGACAGTTCACTTGCGAAAGAAGCCGGACTCAATCTCACGTCGCGCGGAGCAATTGTAGTTACAGAAACAATGCAAACCTCCGATGCTGATATTTATGCTATTGGCGATGCGGTATCGGCGGTTGATTATGTTACAGAGCAACCGGTTTACATTCCGCTTGCCGGTCCGGCGAATAAACAAGGGCGTATTGTTGCCGATCAGATTTGCGGAATTGATTCGCGGTATTCTGGCACGCAAGGTTCTGCGATTTTGCGTGTATTTGACATGACGGTGGCGTCAACAGGAATTAATGAAACTGTTGCAAAAAAGAACGGTTTGAATTACGAAAAAGTTTTTCTCTGGTCAACAAATCATGCCGGTTATTATCCCGGCGCAACAAATATGTCGATTAAGGTTCTTTTTGAGCGTGTAACAGGACGATTGCTTGGTGCTCAAATAACCGGTTACGATGGAGTGGACAAGCGTTGTGATGTGTTGGCGGCGGCGATTCGCGGGAAAATGACGGCTCATGATCTTGCGCGGCTTGAATTATGTTACGCACCGCCTTATTCGTCTGCCAAAGACCCTGTTAATATGGCTGGATTTGTTATCGAAAATATTCTCACGGACAAAGTCAGGTTCTTTCATTGGCATGATGTTACGGATTTACAAAAGGCGGATAATGTAACATTGTTGGATGTTCGTACTCCGGTTGAGTTTGGCAACGGACATATTGACGGTTTTATCAATGTTCCAGTGAATGAATTGCGAGGGCGGCTTGGCGAACTTGACAAAATGAAAAAGATTTATGTTACATGTCAGGTTGGTGTTCGCGGTTATACGGCAACGAGAATTTTAGTGCAGAATGGTTTTGACGTTTACAATTTAAGCGGAGGTTATCGGCTTTGGCGTTCTATTTTTGGAGCGAAAAATAAAATGCAACAGCAATCACAAACACAAACAATAATCCGCAACGAAAATCCTTCTGCTCAACAATCCGCTCATTTATTTACGCAACAAAATTCTTTATCGGGATGCAAAACGATCAAGATTGATGCTTGCGGGTTACAGTGTCCGGCACCGATTATGAAACTTTCATCAGCGGTTAATTCTGCTAATGAGGGCGATGTTATTGAAATTAAAACAACAGATTCTGCGTTTGCCGGTGATGTTGAGGGCTTTTGCCGAAGTACGGGCAACACGTTATTGGGCATGACGAGCGACAGAGGAATTTTCGTGTCGAAAATAAAAAAGGGAAAACATTCCGATGAAGAGTTACAACAAACTGATCGGCACGGCAAGAATTTTATTTTATTTTCGGGTGATTTTGATAAGGCGATAGCGGTATTTATTATGGCGAATGCGGCTGCGGCGTTGGGGCGAAAGGTCAGTATTTTCTTTACATTTTGGGGGCTGAACGTTATTCGCAAACCGGAAAAGGTTCTAGTTCGCAAGGATTTTTTATCACGAATATTTGGTTGGATGATGCCGTGCGGATCGAAAAAATTATCGCTTTCAAAAATGAACATGGGCGGTTTGGGAATAAAACTGATTCGTGGAATTATGAAACGGAAAAAAGTTGACAGTCTTGAGGAGTTAATTTTATCGGCACGAAATTTAGGAGTTGAATTTATTGCATGTTCGATGAGTATGGACGTGATGGGGATTCAACCGGAAGAGTTGCTTGATGGTGTGCGATTAGGAGGAGCCGCCGCAATGCTCGCATTCGCAGAAGAATCAGATATGTCATTGTTCATCTGATAAACGTTGCAAATAATTACAAAAATAAACCGTCCCATTTTAGAAAGAGATTCGTACTCTTAAAAATGCGGTGTCTGCCGGATGAGTGTTGTAGTTCAAACGGTTTAATTCGTATTTCCGTTCAAAAATATATCCAAACTCAAAACCAAATGTAAAACCGGAAACACAACGCCGTTCAAATCCGAGTAACAATTTTAAGTCATGGTAATTGATGTTGTCGGCGAAGTTTTGATATTCGTAACTCCATGAACCTCCCACTAATTCCAACGCCGCGTAAATCCAATCCGCAGTAGCATTATCAGCCGCCGAACTAAACCAATGAACTCGTTTCGCAATCCGTATTCGCGGAACTACCAACTCAACATTGATCTCCTCATGCGGTATCCAAATCAATCCCACCAACGGAAGCCAGTTGTAATCGTCTTTTTTGTCCAAATAAGCCGCCCCCCAAATTATCTTCCAACATGAATTACAATTCCAAATAAATGTAATATTAGCAGGAAATTGTAACGCTTCGCTCTCTTTAACCCTAAAATCACCTCTGTATTGCACCGCAACACCTAAACTCAATGTTAATTTGTTACGAACAATCGGTCTGATCCAACGGAAATTAAAACCTGTTTTGTACAAAGTTTTATTTGTTGCGTAATCATTGATTTTCGGATCAAAAAATGTTGTTTGAAATGACGGCGTTATCATTAACGGCAAATCCGGCATCGGTAACGGTAATACAAACATCGCCGAAAGATCAATTTGCGTCATACCAAGACCATTACGATTTCCACTGCTTGGAGCCCAAAGAGTATCAAAACTCATTTTCTGGAACATACCAGTACGTTTTCCATTCGGAATTTGTGAAAGATAAAGTTTTTTTGTAGTTTTGGTTATTGATGTTGTTGTGAATATTGAATCTGATATTTCTTCATCCACTAAATCCGGTAACAATGTTGCTGCTGGAAATATTGTTGTGTCAAATGATTGTGATGATGATACTGCGAACGGCAAACCCGCAAAAGTTTGCCGTAAAATTGGGCTGGAAACCGCACAAGATTTTTCGCCAACTGTGTTTGTTTCCAAACCAGAATACGGATTCATCGTTTCAGACAACACCGAACCCAACGGAATAAACTCCGAATCAGAAGCCGTAACTTCACGACAGAAACAAAACAACATCATTAAAACAAAAGAAATCCGCAATAAATATGCCTTATTCGCAGTTGCGGAAAAGACAATATGGAGACGTTGTGATCTTCCAAATGCTTCTTTTTTACCCGAAAACGAGCCAAGAATTACGCCGTGTAAATTTGGGAAGCGGAGGGGGGGGGTAATACGTAACTTATGTTATTTTGCTTTTGAAGTTTCATAGCAGTACAATCGGTAAAGTTTTACAGTCATTTTACACCGTAAATCCAAAGGTTACGGAGAAACAATGCGGAATATTAAAAATTTCTCCAAACCATGTCAAGAGCAAAACAACAAAATTAAGAATTAGATCACTTTTATTTTTCAACTTTTTCTTTGTAAAATTCGCAGATTACGTAAATTACGCATGTCAACACAAATTAACAAGCAAAAAAATTGCATGTTAATTTGTGTTCTATTCTCAAAAAATTATCTGCGATAATCATCGTCATCTGCGGACAATTTTTTGTTTTATTTTTATTCCGGTAACGGTTTGCCTTTTGTTTCGGGACCTAACCAGGTAATAATAATTCCGAAAATAAAAGTAACAGACATCGCCACTCCTGCGTAACGAATCGGCTCCGGCGCATCGTAAAAAACATAACTCGTAAGTAATCCTAAACCCATTGGTCCTGTTGCCGCAATAAAACGTCCAATATTGTAGCAGAAAGAAACCGCCGTACTGCGTAAATGTGTCGGAAACAATTCAGGAAAATAAATTGCGTAACCGCCAAATAATGATAACGCACAAAATCCAAGTAACGGCGTCATCCAAAGTACCTCCGTCGGCGTGTCCATCAACAGAAAAACAACACACGTCATCACCAACGATGCCGCAAAAAATAACGTAAACGCCGGTCGCCGACCAAAACGTTCCGCAACAATCGTGATAGCAAGCGTTCCAAATACCGCCCCAAGATTGAATAAAAGCGACGTAATACTCCCCCACATCCCAACATAACCGCTAATCTCTCTGGAACGTTTCGAAATCTGATCCGCTAAAGTCGTGAATGTTTCCGTATCATTTTTTTTCGGAGATACAGAAAGAATTTTTTCACGGCGGCTTCGCTCTTCAAGTGTTTGAATTTTCCGCTTGCCGTCCAATGATTCTTTATCCAATGTTGCAAGAATTTCTTCTTTACTCAAACGATCAAGCGAATCTTGATTTTCACGAACCGCAAGAAAAACAGCACCCGGATCATTTGTTTTCGGATCATTATCAATAAAACTTTGTAACGTAATATTTTTGCCCAGAGCAATCGGCAAAAATTCCTTTGGTGATTCGGCAAGCATTCGGATAAATTCAAAATCGACTTTTTCAACATCACCCGACTGCCGAACTTCCAAGTTTTTACTGTTACGGAATGCAGTTCGCGTCAAATCAACACTGAAAAAACCAATTCCCCAAAGTCCAATCACTCCACAAGTCGCCAGAAGCATTCCGACAATGATATTGTAACGCCAACGCGGATTGCCGAAAAGATCAGTGAGCGAACCCGCTTTTTTAATTCCGCCCGACGCAACCGCTTGTTTCCATTTTTCCGGCTCTTCCAAACGCCGCATAATCACCACCGCTAACAACGCCGGAAGAAATCCAATAAAAAACATCACCCGCCAAACCGGAAAACCTCCCAAAAGATGAAATTGTTGATCCAAAAATGTCAGAAACATTGTGAGAATTGCCGCACTAAAATTACAGAATGCCGCCACAATTTGTAACATTCCGAGCGAATTTGCTCTTGCCCGATCAGGCATTGTTTCGGCAAGCAACGTAACTCCGGCAGCAAATTGACCGCCCACACCCATTCCCGTCAAAAAACGATAAATAAGAAAATCCCACCAATTGGTTGCCAGTCCGCCCAAACCGGTGAATGCAGCGTAAACCAAAATTGTCATCACCATTACTTTTGCCCGACCGAATTTGTCACCCATTATTCCGAACAAAATTCCGCCAACCGCCCAACCAATTAACATCAACGAAGTTGCGTAACCGCCCATCGCAACAACTCTGGCATTGGTCGCATCCAAACCCATTAGATCCGCCAATGCCGGATTACGTACAAGATTGAATATCTGCTGGTCAAATGTGTCAAAACCCCAACCAAGACAGCATACAATAAATACAAACCAATGATAACGGGTCAAAAGTTGATACCAGGGAACATTGGTTTTTTCTGTTTCGGGAATCTGTGAACTCATAATAATTGTTTCAGGTTAAAGAAATAAATTTGTTCAAAAAACACTCAAATAGCAAACTCTCAACTAATAAAAAATCCACACTCATTGCCAGACACGGACATAATCAATCAGAAATTGTTGCGGTAACGACAATTCGTCAATCCCTTTCGCTCCGCCCCAACTACCGCCAAACGCCAGATTCAGAATAAGATAAAACGGTTTGTCAAAAGCCCACGACGTTTCACCTTCACCTTCGTTTTTGTACGAAAAAACTTTTTCCGCATCAAAATAAAAATCAATCCGGTCATCAAACCACTCAATCGCATAAATATGAAATTGCGTATCAGGATTATCGCAAGTAATTGATTTTCCTTTGTTGTTTTTCTTTGTGTGGTTGTACTTATCGACATGAACATTGAAATGAACCTTTTGCGGATCAAAACCAACATGTTCCAAAATATCAATCTCGCCGCATTTAGGCCAACCGGCTTTTTTGTCTTCCGGCAACATCCAAACCGCAGGCCACGTTCCAAGCGACTTCGGCACTTTTGCAGAAACTTCAATTCGCCCCCGATTCCAAAAACCTTTGCCCTTTGAAATCACACTCGCCGAAGTAATCGGATACGTCTTGCCGCCGTTTTGAAAATCGTCTTTTCGTGCAGTAATTACAAGAAATCCGTCCTTAACTTCGACGTTTTCCAAACGGGCATTGGTGTAATATTGTTTTTCTTTGTTACGAATATAACCTGTTTCATAGCCCCATTTTTCAGGGTTTGGAAGACCATCGTTGTCAAATTCGTCAAACCAAACCAGTTTCGTAAATTGTTCCGAGCCGCCGGAAAACGGCTTCGGCAATTCAGCGGAAAAAAGAAATGCGGCGGCGGTTGTTGTTGCGAAAATAAAAAACAATCCGGTTAATAATGTTGCGTTTTTCATAATAAATAATAATAGTAAAAATATAAAAAAATTGAAAATTGTTGCGAAAAACATTGATACGTTTCAATGTTCGGATTTTAAGTTTCGTAATTTTTGTTTAACTTAATTTTACGTAAATTGACTTAATTAAATTGACTCAATTTTTATTGTTTAATTGTGCAATAACACCGCTGACAATTTTTGTTAATTTGGGTTCGGCGGCGTTAGCGGTAGCGATAATTTCGGCGACATTGCCGGGTTTTAATGCGTCGGGAAGAGCCATATCTGTTACAATCGATAAACCGAGAACTTTCATTCCGCAATGAATCGCGACAAGAACTTCGGGAACTGTGGACATTCCAACAACATCGGCTCCAATACCGCGCAAAAACCGGTATTCGGCGCGTGTTTCAAGATTCGGTCCCAAAACGGCAACATAAACTCCTTTATGCGCAACGAAATTTTCTTTCCGTGCAATTTCCAGAGCCAAATCAATCATCTTTTTATCATACGGTTCACAAAGATCGGGAAAACGTACACCAAGCCGATCATCATTGATTCCGACCAACGGATTAACGCCCATTAAATTGATATGATCTTCGATCACCATAATATCGCCTTGCCGGTATTGCGGATTCATACCGCCGCAGGCATTGGACACAAATAATGTATCAGCCCCCAACGCCTTGATAACACGAACCGGAAACGTAATTTGCTTGAGATCATAACCTTCGTAAGCATGAAAACGCCCTTCCATCGCAACAACATCAATACCGTTCAATTTTCCGATAACAAGATTTCCGGCGTGTGTTTCAACAGTGGAATGCGGAAAGTTTGGAATTTCTTGGTAAGGCAATGTAATATTCGCTTCAATTTGTTTTGCCAGATTTCCAAGTCCGGTTCCGAGAACAATTCCCGCTTTTGCTGTGCCGTTCCATTTTTTGCGAATAAAATGTAACGATTCCTGAATCTGATTGTAAAGAGCAAGCATCGTTTTTCCTAATTCATTTTGGAGTTAAAAATTCATTTGATACGAAATGTTCGATAATGAAATGATTGATGTTATATTAACCTAATTATAAAACCGCCGAGTTTTATCAAGTTTAGTTTTTATCAATCTTTTCTATCAATTTTTTTCATTTTAATTCTGAAACGGGGTCATTTTATCGAAATTGATTAACCGTTGCAAGACGGTGAACCGCAAAATTCAAAAATATTTACATTTTTTTTTTTATTAACCGCTGAGAACACTGAGGAAATTTTTAATTGGAATCGAAACGTTATTTTAAGTTATAATTATTTTCCGGCTTAAAATAAATTTTTTGTAATCATTCACGGTTATGAATTTTTAATAACTGTTTTTTTTAACCACCGAGACAAAGTTTACAGAGAAAGAAAATAAAATTGTCCGCAGATTTCGCAGATGATCGCCGATAATTTTTTTGAGAATACGAAACAACAAAACAGGCGAAAAAAAAGTTTTTATTATTGGGCTTGACATATTTGGGGCATCGTGTAAAATTCCAAACAATTAATTATCTGAATTTTTATTTTAAATTTTGGAGACCAAATTAAATTTTAAAAAATAAGTTGCCCGAATTTTTGTTCGGGTATTAAAAAATCGAGTACGTCAACTATTACAAAATCGCTTAGGCGAACTGTAATTTTTTACATGACAACCGGATTTTCCGGGTAAAAAATTACTGAACACTGAAAAGTTGCGTGGCTCCCGATAAGGGAGCGTCACGTTCAGTGTTGTAGGTATGATTCAGCATTACATTTTAAATTTAAAAACTGTAATGCACCACTTTTGTCGGTGGGAATAAGCCTAATTTTGTAATCGTGTCGCTCCTGTCTAGTAGCGATATTTCTGTTGCCGTTTCTCGGCGTTGCGTTTTTCCCACTTTGTAACAAAAACAGATTATTTTGTTATGTAATCTGTAAACATGTCCCTTTTTTTTCATAAGGAGAAATACTATGAAAAAGA
>JAISNF010000513.1 GCA_031276415.1 Planctomycetaceae bacterium | reverse complement strand
TTCGTCATGTTCGCTATAAGCTGGGTCTGGTGGTGGCACCACATCCCGAAACTCGGACTCTGCCGTTGAAAGATACTTTTCCGCAGTGTCATAATCCTGTTTTACAATATATCCCATTGCTCCGAAAACATAACCATGTAAGTAGTCAGCTGTACTCGGATTAGTACGATTGATTAATTTATTACATTCGTTAATATAATCATCAAATTTATCAAGACGAGCCAAAAGCAGAATACGTTTTGTAAATATTGCATGTCTTATTGAGTCTATTTCATTACTTGACAATGTCGAAATCATCTCTTCATGTTTTTCTAATGCATTTTGAGGACGATCAAGCATGAGATAAATATAAACGTACGCCACACTGGCATATTGAACACGAATAGTATTAAATGTAAATTTAACATCACTCGTACTAAGTAGTTTGGCTTTTTCATCGGCAGCAGCATCAATAAGATGGAGAGCTTCGCTATATTTTTTTTCTACTAACAATTCTTTGAATTTATCCAAAGCAGTCAATTCTGTTTTTTTCATTGTAGATTGAATGATTGGATTAACTGGAATTTTTTCAAGCGTTGGATTGATTTCAGAAGGAGAGTCATGACTACATGATGTTGTCATTATTATCCCAATGAAAATTATATGAATAATTATTGGTTGAATTTTCATTGATTTGCTCACTCCCTTTTCATATAGTATCAGCATCCGGTTTATATTAATTGTTACCAATTAGCTTCAAAATTTAAACCACCTGTAGATTCAAACTTTTTCATTGATGGAATTTCTTTATATTCAAATCCGACACTTCCATTCATGTATTTATTAAGTTTACAAAGTTTAAATTCAGACGCAACATCGGCTGAATTTTGGTTACAAATTCAAGAGGCGGGCGTTTTTTTTGTTGAAACGGATTATTTTGGTGTTTTGGAATTTTTGGGCGGTAACGGGGCATCTTGGTATTCTTGTGATTTGCCGTTCCAAGATGTTTGAATAATTACTTTTTCCAAATTTGGCTCCGGTTGTATTAGTACCGATGGAATAATCGTTTTTCTTTTCGGTTCCGAAATAATCGCATCCTCATACAATCGCGGCGCAGAAGGAACTAAAGGATCAGAAAGTTTTCGTTGCACAAGATGTTGACGTTGGTGTTGATGCTGATGTTGATGTTGATGAATCCGTTGGCGTTTGGGTGTTAATTTCGGGACTGGCAGCGCTGATTTTGAATTTGAATTTGAAGCCGTCCGATTTTTCGTAATCACTCCCGGATCAATCCAACGCCCCGATGTGTCCAGTTCCATCGTTCCCATGTTCAAATCAAGAAGCATTCGTTGCGTTTGATAAGATACCCACGTGTTCAGAAATTCATTCTGACTCGCCATCAATCCGTCCAACGCCCCAATAAGTTGTGTTGCGGTATTTGTTTCAATTTTTTGACCGCGTGCCGGCGGTTGTTCCATTTTAAGTTGCCAGACATCAACCCGGCTCGTTGCAATTAAAACGGCGTTGCGTGCAATTTCAAAATCAATCTGGTGTAATTGTGTATTCCTTAAAATACGCCGAAGTTCGGCATTGACCGAATCAACATAAGTATAATAATCACGACGCGCCGCCTGATATTCTATTTGAGTACGGCGATAATCGAGCATTTCGTTATGGCGAGTCAACGGCGAATCCCAGTTCAAACCAACCCGAACCCGACCATTGTCACCGTCAAAACGAACTCCGCGCTTGTCAATTGTTCCGATTTCAGCGTCAACCGTTACATTTAAGTCGCCTTTAAGTTGATTCGCGGCAAGATCAATTTGCCGCCATGTATCCACCAACACGGCACGGCGATTCATCCAATCAAGCCTGTTTTCCGACGCAATCCGAAAAGCCTCCTCCGGCGTAATCGAAGTCGGAACCAACGTTATTGTATCCAGTCTTGTCCGCGTTTGAATGAGCGAAAGCGAAACCAATTCATATTGAAACGCCGACAAAACCCGCCGAATCCAATCACGATAATCGTCTTTTTGACGCAATTCCGAAACAATTTTTCGTGATTCGTCCCGTTCACGTTTCGTTTTCATTGTCAACGGATTAATGTTATCTTTGAACAACACCGTCGGTTCTTCACCGTTTTTCCAGGCATTTTCCGCAACCGTATCACGAGACGGAATTTTTGGAACAAGCGGATTATTGTTATAATTTTTTGTATTTTGCGATTCTTCAGTTATTGTTGCCGTTGTTGCAGTTGTTGCGTCTTCCTGTTTTCCGACGGATTCTTTTAACGTTTTGAAAATTTCCTGTGCTTTTTCGAGTTCACGTTGGCGTTCTATTAATGTTTCATTGATATTCGGTAATGTTACTTCGTTCAATTTAAGAATTTCCAACGCTTCACGGACTTCCGGTTCAAATGAATTGGTCTGAATGATTTGGCGAAGTACCGGTTCTTCGACTTGAATAATTTGTTCCAGTAATTTGAAAACCGCTTTCATCCGGTGAACATTTTCCGGCACCGTTTCATTTTGTAACTTTTCAATCCGCGTTTGAAAAATATCCGTATCGTAAATACTCGGATCAATCCGTTCACCCTGCTGAATCCGTTCCGCAAGATTCGCCCCAAGATTACGAAGACTCTCAATCCGCTCAGGAACACTTTTTTGTAAAACTTCCAAATCGTTATACAAATTCAGAATTTCTCCTTCTGTACGTTTTATAATTTTTTCCAGATTTTCACCGAAATCTTTTGGAAACGGTTTTTCTTTGGTACGAACATGAACAAGAAGATTGCCCAAGTCTTCCTGTAAATTCATCAGTGTCGGAGAAGTTAACTGAAATTGTTCCATTAACGGATCACTAATATCCACTTTCAGATCAGGCGGCAAACCGAGTGAACGAATATATGTTTCGATATTGCCCTGATAACTTATAATTCGTTGCAGCAAAGAACTTTCCGAATTGAGTAATTGTTGCCGTGTTTCTTCCACTTGCGAAACGTCACTCAATTGTCCGGCGTCAAACACTTCAACAAATCGTTGCATATTTTCTTCTAAGGCAATAATATTTTGCCGTTGGTTCTGAATACGGATTTGTTCCGCAAGAATACCGTAAAATCCGCCGCTAAATGTTGGAGTATTAGCGGCGTTGATATTTCCAGCCGGAGCCGATTGTTGACCGGAACCGGCAACAATTTTCGTGTAATAACCCTGACGGAAAAATACCATTTGCCGGATCGCCGCTAAAAAATCCCGTTCCGCCTGCGTTAAGTTTTCCAAAACAATTTTTTTACCGGCGTTACGGAGAATCGGTTGAACCAATCCGACATTGACCAACGAATCCGCATACCATGTATTTGTTCCATTAAACGACCAAGTAATCGAATTGGCTAAACCAACCACCAATTCGCCGCCTGTTGCAAAAAGAATTTCCGTTCCGGTTCTTCCTGCGCCAAAATTAATATCGTTACGAAGATTATTGCTGCCGTTTTCGCGAAGTCGTCCGTTTGCCGTGTAGAACAGAGAATCACCGCCGTAAAATTGTACATCAAACCGGAACCGTTCACGGGAAACACGTATTGCCGCCAGATAAAGATTTTCCATTGCCGCCTGATATTCCGGCGAATGAAGCAATGCGAGTTCAACCGCTCCGTCTTTATCCAGCGGAACCGCTCCTTTTTCATTGAACAATAAATATTGTTGCCAATCGGGATTTTCAACATTTTGCGTTATGCCTTTATCACACCAATCCCGCGAAGCGTTTTTACCGTCAACAACATGCATTTTGCGGTGAGCAGCCGGATCATCGGACGGCATGGGTTCAAAATCAGGATGGAACGGATCAAACATTCGGGATCGGCAATCCGTGTTAATTCGGTAATCGTCAAGTTTCCAATGCGGATTCTGAGTTCCGCCGGTTGCCAAAAGGGAATAAACTTCATTGTCCGCTTGGATTCGGTAATGCTGTCGGCTACAGCCTTCTGCGATAAATAGGAAGACTGCACAAAATACAGAAATGATACCGAGCCGGTAATATCGATTCGGACAAAAAGAAAAATAAAAATCCTTAAAATGAACAGATTCTATAGTTGTCTTTTGGCGAAAGTTCATCTTTTCTATCACTTTCTTGTTGTCTTTTGCCGACAAACATAGTTAGGTGTTGTATCCCGATTCAAACCGATAGGGGGAACGACATTGAAAACATTACTCAAAAAAACTATCGGATGTCAGTTTAGTTAAACTTTATCGATTATTCCGATTGTAATGATTTTATGGAAAAAATCAGGATTTTATGTTTTCTTGACAAAATACATAAAATAGGATAGCATTGACTTGAAACATTTACGGAATTAATTATTGGATCATTCCATAACCCGTGTACGAGCCATGAATATTTGGAATAAAGTCTTTTTAGGTTTAATTTTTGTGCTTGCTGTGGCGGTTGTTTTTTTCACTTCGCAAGAGATGAAAATACGCGGAACGGGTCAAAAAGCCGTTGAATCTATTAAAAAGAAGACGGAAACAGCCGAGCAGGATATTAAAAAGATTAATGAAGGTACGGCTCCGACCAAAAAACTTTCGGAGAAAACTATTGAGGAATTGGGTTTTCACGAACTCCGTGTCAAACTTCTTGATCTTTTGTACGAGCGTAAAAAGGCGTGGTTTGGTTGCAAACCCGGCAATCTCAATGTTTCGGGCAAAGAGTTAACTCCTGAACAACTTGGCGGTGATAATCCGGCAACACCCGGCGAAAAATTGAAAATCATTAAGTTGTTGGAAGTGTCTTTGACAATTACGAGTCCTGTTGTGGAAAAAAACGGAAATGAGGAAGTGGTTCCGCCGGATGATCTCAAGGGAATTGTGTGTGTATTTGATGAAGGTGAAAATGGGGTTGGCGGTTCGTTTTTGGGGATGTTTATTGTGAATCAGATACAAAAAGTCCAAAACGGTTATCAGGTAACGCTTCAATCCGCTCATGAATTATCTGAAACGGAAATCAAAGAGATTCAAAAGGCGGTTCGTTCTACGTGGGCAATTTATACGACGGTGCCGTTGGATCGTTATCAAAACATTTTTGATCGTCTGACGGACGAGGAGAAAGAGATGATTCCTGAGTCGTTACGGGAAACATTGACGAATCCAGAACGAACTCCCAAAGATTTTGATGAATTATTGAGTTTATTTTATCAGCGTCGTATTGAACTCAAGGAAGCGATCAATAGTACCAAACGCCGGATTGAGGAGTTGAATGAGGCGTTGAGGATTGCCAAAAAGGAAGATCAGGATTTGCAGAACGATAAAGAACTGGAGATAAAACGGATTGACATGATGAAAAAGCAGGGTGAGACGTTACAGAAAAATCTTGAGGCTTACGATGGTATGATCAAACGATTGCGGGAAGACATTGAAAAAACGCAACTCAAAAACGAATGGTATGTTGCGAAAATTGCAGAGTATCAACTCAAGGTCAAAGAATTAATCGAACAAAAAACCGCCCAAGCCGCTCAAACCGCCAATGAATGATGAAACGAATAATGAACGAATAATGAACGAATAATCAGGTGATTATTTGTGGTAACTTCTAATAACCGCTTTTTTATTTTAACACAGATTATTTAACCACAGAGAGAACGCAGAGGAAATTTTATTTCTCAATCTTAACCCCGCTAAGGGGGTGATGTGCATAACCGTAGGTGTAGCGAAGCGGAACCTACGGATCGGCAACACCCAACACCATTTTTCAAAGCCCCACACGGGGCGAGATTATCAGTCCGAACAACCATAATCTCGCCCCCTGCGGGGTTAAGATTGTTTTTTTATTACGATAATTTATTGAACGAATCTCCGTGAACGGGTACAAATTTTGTATATTTTGTTGTTTCGTATTTTCAAAAAATTATCTGCGTAATCTGCGGACAAATTTAAAAATCATCTACGATTATCTGCGTAATCTGCGGACAAGTTTTAAAATAATCTGCGGACAAGTTTCTTTTTTTAGAATTTCCCATTTATAATTTGTTACAATATATGTTTAAGAATTTGTGAATCAACATTATCAACTAACCGGCAACTTCCAAGACCGGTTGGCAAAACGAAACGAAGTTTACCGAACTCGGATTTTTTGTCGTGCCGCATCAATTCAATTGTTTGTAACCAATCAATACCGTCAGGAATTTCGGTTGGAAGTCCCAATGCCTGATGAAAACTAATTTGTCGTTTCAAAAATATTTCATCGACGAATCCCATTCGCATTGCAAGCCGTGCGGCACAAATCGAACCAATAGAAACCGCTAATCCGTGCAGCAATGCAAAATCGCTCTGAATTTCAAAAGCATGAGCAAAAGTATGACCGTAATTCAGTAACACACGGCGACCGGTCGTTTCAAATTCGTCTTCCGCAACAATAGTCGCTTTGATTCGGCAACATTCCGCAACAATTTGTTTCAAAATTTGAGAATCGCGGACATTGATTTTTTCAATATTTGTTTCAAGTAATTGAAACAGTCCGGCATTCAGAGCGACTCCGTATTTAACAACTTCACCAAGTCCGCTTTGGTATTGGGTTTCCGGTAACGTTTGTAACGTTTTTATATCAATTAAAACGCCGAGAGGTTGGAGAAATGCTCCGACCATATTTTTTGCTTTTGGCAAATCGATACCGACTTTTCCGCCAACGCTGCTATCTACTTGAGCCAGAAGAGTTGTCGGAACTTGAAAAAAACGGATACCGCGAGCAAAGGTTGCGGCGACGAATCCGCCGAGATCGCCAATCACACCGCCGCCGACTGAAATCAAAACGGATTTCCGATCAATTTTTTCTTCGAGCAATGTTTCCCAAAGAGTTGCGGCGGTTTCTACTGTTTTGCTTTGTTCGCCAGCCGCCACCGAAAGAAGATGAACATCAATTCCCGTTTCAGCAATCGATTCCGCAACTTGATGAGCATAATCATAGTGAATAACATTTTCATCTGTTACAACAACTACACTGGAAATCGGTTTGAATGCTGCTAAAAAAGAACCGATGTGTTCCAGATTTTCAGAACCAATCTCAATATCGTAACTTCTATTGCCAAGAGAAACTGAAATAATTTGTAAATCAGACATAGTTTATATTTTTGGTAATAATTCATACTTTGGGTAGTAATCGTTTATAGTTCGTTTTTTTCTCAAACGGACATTTTTTTACTTTGTTTACGAATAGAAATCAAGAGGTTGCAACGGTTGATGAAAACATGTTTGGCGAAACATTACCTGTTTTTTGAGTTCTAACCGTAAACAAATGAACAAGATGTTGGTTTGAAATGTTGCGGAGTAGTATGACGGAATAAAGTATAAAGTAATTTAATGTTTTTTCGGGAGTATCCGAAACAATCGATATTTTTTTTCGTATTATAGGGATTGAATGAAATATACATGAGAACTATTTCAAGCAAAAAGTTTGCATTGGATAGTTTATGGGTTATAATCTTTGAACGGAAAATTTAATTAATTTCCGATACGCAGAACGCCTGCGGCATTTTGGACGCTGCTGTTTTGACACAGGGAAGGATCTCTGGACGAACTGACCAATTCCCCATTCCCCCCACGAATTAAACACAAACATGAGTCGTCCATCTTACCTAATTACCAACATTTTTTTACGTTCCGGTTTGATAGCCGGAATCATTTTTCTTATTCAATGTCCGGCGATTTTGGCTCAGGTTCCGGATCAACCGGTTCTTCGTTTTGTTCTTCCTGCTCTTTCAACAACACACGAAACCCATTCAAACATTCCTTTTTCCGATCCCAATCAATTTCCGGCAGGTCACGCTTCAACAAAATTACGGCAAACCGGCACGGTTCCTTCTTTGACGGTTCAGCCGCTTGCTGCGGAAATTCAAGCGCCAGCCGCAGAACCTCTGAACCCTCCACAACTTTTGAATGTTCCGCGATTTGTTGTTCCGAAAAATGGTAAAACAAATGAAATGCCGCCGGAATATTCCGATTCCAATTCATTGAGAATAGATTTACCGGCGCAGATTTCGCAGGAAGAACTCGCTCTTGTGTTGCAACACGGAATGGAATTGGAAACCGAAGCCCGTTGGACGGATGTTTTGAGTCATTACGAAACGGCGTTACAGATTTATCGGAATGATGATAAATTGATGGATCGTTACCGGACGGCACGGTTCCATTATGATGTTGGTCGCCGGTTTCACGATTCGAGTTATCTTGACATTATTTATAAGTCAGGATTTATTGATACGCTGAATTTTTATGAGGAAATTATTTCGCGGATTCAAAAGGATTACGTGGACGCTCCGAACTGGGATAATTTGTTTCGTCATGGGGTTCAGGATATGAACATTGCCTTATCCGATTCCGGTTTCCGTGCGCGTGCCAATCTGAAAGTTGCGCCGGAAAAAATTGACGCATTTTCCCAAATAATGCAAAAAACCGCCGACGGCTGGATTATTCGTAACAGAGAAGACTTAAAGAACGGGATTTTGCGGTTGACGGAAATGGCGCAACAACAAATTGGTTTGAATCCGACGGTGATGCTTATGGAATTTATTTGCGGTGTTGTCAATTCGTTGGATCGTTACACTGCGTATTTAACACCAAACCAGTTGAACGATCAGTTTTCGTTGATTTCCGGTAATCTTGTTGGTCTTGGGGTTGAACTTCGTTCGGACAGAGAATCGTTGTTAATTGTTCGTGTTATTCAGGGTAGTCCGGCTCAGGAAAACGGACTCAAAGACGGAGACCGGATTTTATCTGTTGATGGAATTTCAACAAAAGGGCGTGATACCGACAGTGCTGCTGATTTGTTGCAAGGTTCGGAGGGAACGGTTGCTCGATTGGTGGTCAAATCGGGTTTGAAACCGGCGCGGGAAGTTCAAATTAAGCGGCGTCAGATTGAAGTTCCGAGTGTTGAAGATGTTCGGATGCTCAATAATTATCTTGGTTACGTTAAATTGACCGGTTTTCAATCGAAGACCGGTGAAGAGATGAAATCGGCGTTAATGGAACTTGATCGGCAGGGAATGCAATGTCTGGTTCTTGATATGCGGCGAAATCCGGGCGGTCTGCTCCAAATCGGAATTGAAGTTGCGAATTTGTTTCTTGATAACGGCGTGATAGTCCGAACACGTGGTCGGCAAAATAATTCTGATTTTGCTTACATGGCGACAGCGGAAAATACATGGAATATTCCGTTAATTGTGTTGATTGATGAGGAGAGTGCGAGTGCTTCGGAGATTGTTGCCGGAGCGATTCGGGATCATAAACGCGGGATTATTATTGGCAAGCGGAGTTATGGAAAGGGAACAATTCAGCAAATTTTGCCGATTAATTCTATTACACAAAATCAGGTTAAAGTGGGCTTGAAATTAACGGTTGAAAAATTTTATTCTCCGCTGGGCTGGTCATACAGTGGTGTAGGTGTTTCGCCGGATGTTGTGGTTGAAGCGGAAAAACGTTGGAGTTTAGCGCGTCCGATAGACGGAAAATTACAAATTCCGGTAATTACAAAAAGTATTTCAAGTGATCCCAACGACCCCTTCATCCGCCAAGCCATCGCCACCGCCCAAAAAATAATGAACAAAGAATTGTAAAACACCTCTAAATATTCAACGTTTTTTGGGGTTCCAATCATAAACAAAATTTTCGCATAATGACAATTTCTTTGGTACGAAGCAGTTCCTATTGACACCAAACGGCGATTCGGATATACTTTGAACCTGATTCGACCACAATGCGTTAATTTTTGCCAAGTTGTTTCTTGGCAAACGTGTTGGCGGTTAATTTTGGTAAAACCTTTTAAAGGAGATTTACAATGGAAAATTTAATGGGATGTTTGGTTGTGTTTTTGGGAATTTTCCCAGAACAATTCCAGCAAATGTTAAACCTGGTCGCCGGGGCAAACCCGGGGGGGGGGGGCTGTCTGGAATAAGAAGAGAGGGACAAACCGTAAAGCGTGTTTTCGCTCTAAACTCTTTTCCCAAAACCTCTTACAACGTTTCCGCTCTTCACCGTTCGGCTTTACACTTGTCGAACTTCTCGTGGTGATTGCGATTATTGGAATGTTAATCGCTCTGTTGTTGCCTGCTGTTCAGGCGGCGCGCGAAGCCGCAAGACGGATGTCGTGTACTAACAATCTCAAGCAAATCGGGATTGCCGTTCACAACTTTCATGACTCTCAACAAGGATTACCGCCGATTTGTATTTCTTCATG